>NZ_DAIUCO010000046.1:0-25465 GCF_036846085.1 Noviherbaspirillum sp.
CGCGGTGACCGTGTGGCCCGGCAGGGCATCGTCGAGCGACACCAACTGGTTGCTGAACAGGTTCGCCGGCATGCCGAGGCAGGAAACAAGGCCAGACGGCCGGAATGTGACCGCAACGAACCTGCTGTCCGGCTCGACGCGAAACATGCGCGGACCGGAAGACGGGCCGGCGATGAACGAGATCGGCATGCGGGATGGTGCTGCATCGTCGCCGATCAGGGCGGCTCGCCCGTGCAGGTAGATCACGAGCTGTACATCGGATGTCGCCGGAAGGTGTACGTCGTGCAGCGCAAATCCGCCAACCATGATGTTGCGGAGGTAGGGGCGCAGCACTTGTCCTGGTGAAACGACTTGCCTGATCATGTTGTGGCCATTCCGGGGCGTGTTCCGACGCGATTGCCGGCTATCGTATCAGAGCCGCCGGCGGCAATCATTTAGGACCGTCTTTATGCCAGGCATGTCATCTTCGCACCGCGGGATGGAAGGTAGTGCAGTGCATGGCAACAAAAATATCAAGATGCTGTACAAACGGACAAATTTTGATATATAGTTGAGTACTCAAACATCCTTCAACATAAAAGTCATGAATAAAAAGCAAACCGTTCATCTGGTTTATGGCCCGCTCGGGGCAGGGAAATCAACCCTTGCCCGACAGATCGCCAATGACAGGAATGCCGTCCGTTTCGCGATAGACGAGTGGATGCAAAACCTGTTCGGCGCAGACCGGCCCGAGCGCATGGATATGGCATGGGTGATGCCGCGTGTGCAGCGATGCGAAGTGCAGATCTGGCGAACCTGCGTGCAGATTCTCGACGCGGGACGCGATGTCGTTCTCGATCTCGGATTGATGCGCGAACAGGACCGCGACCGCCTGCAATCCATGGTCGAAGCGGCGGGTCATGAAGCGTCATTCGTTTTCGTCGATGCCGACCGTGAAGTCCGCAAGCAGCGCATCATGCGGCGAAACGCGGAAAAAGGCGACACCTACTCCTTCGAGGTCACGCCTGCCATGTTCGATGCCATGGACATGGTCTTCGAGAGACCGACCGTAAAGGACCGTGCGCGCACGGTCGCCCCGGTGGAAGAGGCGGCCCATGGTTAAGCCTTCGAAAACACCTGAAGGCGATGAGGCAGCCAATCCGTCGCTGGAGTTCTGCCTTCGCCTGGCGCGTGCCTATGCGGTACTGACACGACGTCTGGACAACGCGCTGTCGAGCGTACATGGACTGAGTTTCGGCGACTTCATGGTGCTGTATCACCTGAATCGTGCAAGCGGAACCCGCCTGCGCCGGATCGACCTTGCCGAACGACTCGGCCTGACCGCATCGGGCGTGACACGGACCTTGCTGCCACTGGAAAAGCTGGGGTTGGTCGCCAGGGAGCCGGACCCACGCGACGCGCGCGTCGGCTACGCCATCCTGACGGAAGCCGGGCAAACGCTGTACGCGGATGCATTGGTTTCAGCCGAGGCGGTCAGCCGGGACGCGACGCAGATGGTCAGCGATGCGAAGATCGATGCCTTCTCCGGTGTGCTGGGATTGCTTGCGGGTATTCATTCGACCAACCATTGATCGCATTCTAGGTCGAACACCGAATGATGGCCTGGCGGCGATACTTTGCCGGGCCTAACTCTGCAGGCAAAGAGTCGTCGTCCCCGTGAAGACGGGGACCCAAAGATGCGCCGCTGTCGTCAATTCCATAACCAGTGCACGGCCAGCGTCACCGCAACACCCTTCGCAGGAACGACGACTATTCGAAAAGCCAAACGCTGGATAACAATATGAATCAACCGCATCCGCGCGGCGCGCTGTTCCGCGACCGAAATTTCCGCTGGCTGTTTGCCGGCTCACTCATCTCCCAGCTCGGCGACCAGTTCACACTGATCGCGCTGCCATGGCTGGCATTGAAAATGACCGGCGACACGCTGGTACTCGGCACGGTCCTCGCGATACTGGGAATCCCCCGTGCTCTCTTCATCCTGCTTGGCGGCGCCTTCGTGGACCGTTATTCGCCCAAGCAAGTCCTGTTGCTGTCCAAGTACGCCAGCACCGTTTTGCTCGGCCTGCTGGCCGCGCTGGTGCTGACCGGACGGCCTGAGTTGCCGCTCGTCTATGCGCTGGCATTGGCGATCGGCGTGGCAAGCGCATTCAGTTTGCCGTCCGCCACGTCCATCCTGCCGACCGTCATGCAGCACGAGCTGCTGGGGCAGGCAAACGGCCTGATGATGGGCGTGCGGCAGCTCTCGACGTTCGCCGGCCCTTTGCTTGCCGGCTTGCTGATCGCAGTGTTCGGCGACGCCACGACAGCGCAAAGCCAGGACTACACCGGCATCGGCATGGCCTTCGCTTTCGATGCCGCCAGTTTCGCACTGTCAGCCTGGACGCTCGCCAAGGTGAAGCCGCATGCTGCCGCGGCGGCATCGAATCCGGCAGTAACGCAGTCCGTTTGGCGCTCGGTCGCTGACGGCCTGCGTTACTGCTGGCGCGACAACAGCCTGCGGGTTTGCTTCTGCTACTGGGGCGCCGTCGCCTTCTTCATCACCGGACCGATCCAGGTCGCCATGCCGGTACTTGCCAGCCACGTTGGCGGCAGCGCCGCTGTCTACGGCATGCTCGCCGGCGCCTATGGCGCGGGCACGCTGATCGGGATGGCCTTCTGCGGCATCCGGCCGGGCTTTCGCATCGGCAGCTTCGGCACGACTGTACTGGCCTTCGACGCCGCGATCGGCCTGCTGTTCATGCCGCTCGGCGTCATCGGCGCGGTGTGGCACGGCATTCTGCTGCTGCTCGCCATCGGCGCGCTCGGCGGGTTCCTGCAGGTGAACATCTTTACCTGGCTGCAGCGCTACGTCATCCCGGCCATGCTCGGCCGCACCATGGCACTCTTCATGTTCATCTTCATGGGAATCGCGCCGATGTCGTCATCGGTCACCGGATGGCTGATGCGGGATGTGACTTTGCAGCAGTTGTTTGCCGTCAGCGGCGGATTGCTGGTGGTGATTGTGCTGTGGAGTTTTGCGCTGTCGGGTATGCGGGCGGTGGCGGATGCAGAGACTGCGGCGCGGGGGCGGTAACGTCGCGAGACCATGCAACCTTGCATGTCCCTGGTTTATGCCTGCACGACGATCGTCGCTGGCTTGTCCTCGGCAGAAATCGTCACGGGACGAATCGACCAAAGGTTATGCGATTACGGGCGCATACGCCGGATTACTCCCGGCTCGCAGGCCGGATGCGCCGGGAGTTCGGCGCCGGGATCGACTGTCCCGGGCTTGCAGCAGGTTGCGCCTGCCGTAGGCGGGGGACAGGAAACCGCTTATTTGATGCGCATGTCGTTCTTGACCGACTTCACGCCCGCAACACCTCGTGTCACCTCGACGGCTTTGGCAATATCGGATTGCGATGATACGAAGCCGCTCAACTGAACGGTTCCCTTGAATGTCTCGACGTTGATCTCGCGCGACTTCAGGACCGGCTCCTGGAATATCGCTGTTTTGACCTTGGAGGTGATGACGGTGTCATCAACATATTCGCCTGTACCTTCGGTCTTCGACGTGGAAGCGCATCCGGCGACGGCGATCATCGCGAGGGAAAATAATACTGCGGTAAAACGTTTGGAAATGTTCATGATAGTTGTCCTGGTAAATGAAAAAAATGTCCCGAAATCGAAGTCTCGATCGAAAGGCATTACTGCATACATACAAAATAAATCGTTGATACCGCATCTCTCCGGCGGCAGGAATGCATATATTCCTTGTGAAACCGCCGGATAGTGTCATTGCTCGAACCGGCAGAGCTCATGGAGCGGCGGGCAATCAGACCACACCGCTTTCCTTCAGAAACTTCTGGAACGACCTGATTTGCATGTCCGCCTCGATCCGGTCGACGCGATACTCTTCCTGAATCCGATCTGCCAGTCGTTCACGGTTTCCCGCAATCGCATCGAGATGATCGTTAGTCAGCTTTCCCCACTGCGCTCTGATGTGGTCCCTGTATTCCGGCCAATTTCCTTCAATGACATCCCAGTGCATCACAGTCTCCATGGTTGGCGTATTGAATGCGAAAAGCGAGTACCTCGCGTTCCCGGTCGATAGAACAGACCGGAGGGGCGCGCGGTCCTCTCGGCTCGCATCCACAAGTCGAATCGCGGTTTTGCCGCATCGACAACAGGACTTTACGTGGACCTTCACGTCGCATCGGTGCGGTAGACCACATTGGCGACACTATTATTTTTCAATTCCCCCCGGTCCCGTGGACAGGCGGCGCTTGTCGCCGCGGCAGCCGCATCTCAGGAAGCGGAAAGGTTCGGCATCGTTCAGAAGTCGAAGCAGCGCGCCCTGGTCCGTATGCGTGGCGTGATTCGCACGCAGCGGTACATTGAACCCGTCAGGCCGACAATGCCGATAAGGGTGGCGACAACCCCGCCGGCCAGAAAAATGACCATTTCTTCACCCGAAGCGACGTCGGTCCGGGTGTTCGTCAATGCACGTGCCACGTTCTGCGAAGCGATGCCGAAGCAGATCACGAGGACGCCCCAGCCGATGACGCCGCCCCAGATTCTTTTGTTCATGTGCTTCTTTCCTGTTTGATGTGATGTACGGCATGTGAACCATCCGGGAACCTGCCCGGCGGTGTGACGCTTTTCCTGCAGGCGCGAATGCCGGGGCAGCATGTCTGTCCGCGACGCACCGCGAAGGGCAGGTTTCAGGTGGTTCGCCGGAGAATCTCGAATCATCTCCGCCTGATTTCATTGTCAGTGTTCTGCCGTGCCCGTTCCGTTCGCTGGCGCACTGATGGAACAACGCACCTGCGGAAGACGCGAATGTTCGGTGCCACACAGACCCGCATGGCCAGCCGGCGTATCGTCGGTCTCATGGCACATGACGTGCCGATGGCGCATCCGTGCCATTCGAATCAACAAACAGGGAACAACAATGAAAACCACGAACACAATCTTGGCCGGTGCGCTTGCAATGTCTGCACTGGTGCCTTTGCTGAGCATTCCAGGCGCAGCGTTTGCACAGCAGTACGGTCCCGCACAGGGCATGCCGCGCATTGAAGGTTTCAATGTCGATGAAGTGAAGCGCATGAGGCCCGGCGTCGAATTGAACTTCGATCTCTATGGAACGCCGGGCGGGTCGGCCGCCTTGCGCATCGATGGTGCGACCCGCAATGTGCCAATGGTCGAAACCGAAGCCGGTCATTATGAGGGTACGTACACCGTCAGCAGCCGTGACAAGATTGCAGCCCGGAGTGCGGTGACGGCGAATCTTCGTGTCGGTAACCAGGTCGCAAGCACGGTGCTGAATGAATCGCTGCAAGTGGGTGTCGGGTATCACTCCGCGAAAGCAGCGTCGACCCCGCAACTGAAGATTGAACGCTTCAACGTCGAACCGGTCGCCGATCTCGGCGGAGGCAATGACCTGCAGTTTTCAATGGCCGGTACGCCTGGCGCGAAAGTGGACCTCGTCATTCAAGGCGTGAAAGCCAAGGTGTTCCTGCCGGAAGTAAGCAGCGGCCAGTACGCCACGACGTACACCATCCGAAACAGCGACCGCATTGTGCGCAACAGTACCGTGACGGCGAACTTGCGCATGGGTGACCGCGTTACCAGCGCCACGCTTGGCAAGCCTCTGCAGACGCCGGCAGCGCCGGTGCCGGTGGCGCGCATCTGCTACAACTGCGGTACGGTGGAAGCGGTCAACCTCGTCGAGGTCAAGGGTGAGGGCAGTTATCTCGGTACCATAGGCGGCGGCGTCGTCGGCGCCTTGCTGGGTAGCCAGGTGGGCGGCGGAAGCGGCCGTACGGTGGCGCAGATCGCTGGTGCGGTCGGCGGCGCGTACGCCGGCAACATGATCGAAGGCAAGGTCCGCGACACGACGCACTATGAGATCGTGGTTCGCTTGAACAACGGCGCCACCCAAATGGTGCCTTTTGCAGCCGATCCGGGTTACCGGATTGGAGAGAAGGTGAAAGTCGATGCCGGCGTCATCACACGCACCTCGTAAGCAGGCAGACGCAGGCCCCGTCAGTATTACCGGCTTGGCGTTGCCGACGGGACTGTGCGGCATTATCCGCAAAATTCGCTTGCCGGAACAGAAGCGTTGACGGAACGTTGAGGGGAACCAAGCCCTTATGATTCCTTGCGCGCCATGTGATCGGTGATATCCATTCCGATTCCGCGATAGCCGATAAATCGGCTGGCCGAGTCGAATACGGGTTCGCCGCTCACTTGCAGGAACTGCATCGCGCCGTCGGCACCGCTGCGGCTATAAACGAAATTGATGAACGGACGGCGGGCGGCGATATTGGCGTGCAGCAGCGTGCGTTCCTCGGCGTTCCACCGTGCCGCCTCCAGCCCATCGGTAGCGCCGTGCATGTCGTCCGCCGCCAGTCCGAGCATGTCGAACACCGGGCCGGACACGAACGTGAATTTTCCCTTCGCGTCCTGCTCCCAGTACCAATCCGACGACAGTGCCGTAAAGTTCCTGAACCGCGCTTCACTTTCGCGCAGTTCGGCGGTCCGCTCCAGCACCGTCTGTTCCAGCACCTTGTTATAGTCATCCAGCTTCTTGTATAGCAGGCGCACTTCCAGCATGTTGCGGATCCGTGTCTGCACTTCGATCAGGTCGAACGGCTTGCTCACGAAGTCCTTGGCGCCGGCTTGCAGCGCCCGCAGCTTGTGCGCCGGCTGCGCGGTGATGACGAGCACCGGCAGATAGCCGCCGGCTTCAATGTCTTTCAATCCTTCCATCACCTGAAAACCGTCCAGCAGCGGCATCTGAAGATCGAGCAGGATCAGGTCGTAGCGATGCGCCTTGTGCAGCGGGCATACCGTGTGCGGATCGCTGGTCGATGTGAAGCGGGTAAAGCCGGCATTGCGCAGCATCTGCTCCAGCAGCATCACATTGGCTTCCTGGTCATCGACGATCAGGATGCTGGCGTTCAGGATTTCGGATGGATCGAGCATGGCGTTCTTTCGAAAATATTCGGTGTATCGCGAATCGGCTGAATCAGCCCTTATCCGCTTCGGCGGCTACATGGTTTGCGCTGTCTTCCTTCATGGTCCTGGCGGTCTCCGATGCATGCTGGAGGGCGACATCCAGCGCATCCATGAATTCCGTCACCTTGATCGGCTTTGTCAGGTAGCGGAAAAAGCCGGCTTCCATGCCTTTCGCAATATCGCGCGGCACGGCATTGGCGGACAGCGCCATGACGGGAATGTGCGCGGTCGCCGGATCCTTGCGCAGAATTTCCAATGCATCGAATCCGCTGATGCCGGGCAGGTTAATGTCCATCAGGATCACATCCGGCTGGTAAGTCCGCGCCAGCTGGACACCTAGATGCCCGTCAATCGCCGTCAGCAGCTTCAGGTCGCTGCGCCGGGCGATCAGTTGCTCGACGAGGATCAGGTTCGCCGGATTGTCTTCGACGTAGAGCAGCGTACGCTGTGACGCCATCTCGCGCACGACCGAGGTACGCTCATCCCGGGCAGTGTCGCCGAACACCAGTTTCGGCGCGCTTGTCGCGGTCAGCTCGACCCAGAAGACAGTGCCTATGCCGACATTGCTGGCCACGCCGATGACGCCGCCCATCAGCTCGACGAGCTGCTTGGTGACGATGAGGCCAATGCCGGTGCCTTCTTCGGCGCCCGTCTCCTGTCCGAGCCGGTTGAAGGGCTGGAACAGTTGCGTCACCTGGTCGGGAGCCAGTCCGGCGCCGGTGTCGGTGACGCTGACGCGTGTCCGGTTCTCGCCGCTCATCCCGCATTCCACAGTGACGCTGCCGCCATCGCGGTTGTACTTGATTGCGTTTGCCAGCAGGTTGATCATCACCTGCTTGACCCGAGTCCGGTCGGCATGGACATAAAAATGACCCTCGAACCGGGGGAAGCGCATCCTGATCCCACGTTTCTGCGCCTGCGGCTCGATCATCGCCTGGCAATCCTGCAGGACCTCGGCCAGCGACACCGCTTCCTGCGACATCGTCACCTTGCCCGACTCGATCAACGCCAGGTCGAGTATTTCATTGATCAGGCGCAGCAGATACCAGCCTGCTTGCAGGATCTGGTCGATCGACTGCTTTTGCGCCGGCGACGGCGGCGGCGTTTCGGACGCCATCAACTGCGCAAATCCGAGTACGGCATTCAGGGGCGTGCGCAACTCGTGGCTCATGCTGGACAGGAATTCCGACTTGGCGAGATTGGCCTTCTCCGCCGCCGTTCTCGCGGTTTCGAGTTCATCGTTGGTTTCCTGCAGCGCATGCTCGATCTGCTTGCGTTCGGTAACGTCGCGGGCTGCGGCGAACACGCCCCGTAACGTGCGGTCACGGTCATGAAAGGTTGTCGCATTGTAGGAAACGACGGTTTCCTTGCCATCCCTGGCGCGGGCGGTCAGCTCGTAGTTGGTCACCTTGCCTTCACGCAGGACGCGCTTGATGGCTTCCTCTGCGCGTGCGGGATCGGTAAAGTAGTTTTTGAATGGCGCGCCGATCAGTTCGTCGCGGGTGTGGCCGGTCAGCGCTTCCATCTGCTGGTTGACGTCGCTGATGATGCCGCGCGGGTCGGTTGCCATCAGCGCATCGATATTCGATTCGATCAGCGAGCGGGTGTAGTACTGCTGATCGCGCAGCCGCTGGTCGAGGAGCGCCTGCTCCGCTTCGACCTGCTTGCGCGCCGTGTTGTCGATACCGATCAGCAGGTAACCGATCACTTTGCGCTGCTCGTCACGCAGCGCCGTGACCGACACGATCGCGGGAAAGCGGCTGCCGTCCTTGCATATGTAGGTGAGCTCGTACACATCCTCGATGCCACGCAAGGCTTTGTACACCAGTGCCTCGATACCCGGCAGGATGGCGGTGCCCATCTCGTTGCTCAGCGTCCTGGCGCGGGCGACCACTTCCTGCGCATCCGAGATGTCGGCCGGCGTGAGCTTGCTGACCACCTCCGCCGCCTGGTATCCGAGCATGCGTTCGGCCCCGACATTAAAGATCTGGATGACGCCATCGGCGTCGGTGGCGATGCTGGAAAAATTGGCGCTGTTGAAGATGGCGTTCTGCAGTGCCGCCGCTTTCAGCAATGGTTGCTGTTTTTCATGCAGCACAATTTCGGCCGCGAGCTGAACGCGGATCATGCGCCGTATACGCACATACAGCAGCGCGAGAAACAGAAGAAGCAGCACGATGCTGCCCTGGATGACTCTCACTGCGACGACGGATTGGACCGCATAGTGGAGGGCGACGCCGCCGACCAGCAGCAACACCGCCAGCGTCAGCCCGAAGCCGGTCATCATCAATCGGTCGATCGAGGTTTTTTCCATTTTCCGCATATATTCAGACATTGATTCCAGACAGTGGTGTGCAGGCGCCAGTCAGACTGAGCCTGCGGTAGATAAAGAGGCCGGCGATGCGTGCGCGACATATGCAGGGCGCATTCGTCATGCCAGCTTGCTTGCGGGAGAGCGGTTCTGGCGCTGGCGCGCATCCGAAAGCAGGCGCGCGAACTCTTTCTTGACGACGCCATAGCATTCGCAGACATTGCGTTCCAGTCCGGCGCGGTCGACGACGGTGATGTGGCCGCGGCGATAGCGAATAAAACCGTAGCCCTGCAATTTGCCCGCCGCCTCGGTCACGCCTTCTCGTCGCACGCCGAGCATGTTGGCGATCAGTTCCTGGGTCATCGTCAGTTCGTTCGACGGCACGCGATCGGCGGTCAGCAAAAGCCAGCGGCACAACTGCTGTTCCACCGAATGATGGCGATTGCACACGGCGGTCTGTGACAGTTGCGTAATCAGCGCCTGGGTATAGCGCAGCAGCAGCCGCAGCACCGGACCGGCGCGATTGAATTCCTCCCGCAGGATATGGTTCCGTAGACGGTAGCCATGACCTCCCGTTTGCACGACGGCGCGGCTCGGCGTCGTGTCGCCGCCCATGAAAAGAGAGACACCAAGGACGCCTTCGTTACCGACGCCTGCGATTTCGGACGAGCTGCCATTCTCGAGCACATAGTGCAGCGAGACGATTGAGGTGGTCGGGAAATACACATGTTGCAGCTTGCCGCCGGACTCGTGAAGTACGTCGCCAAGCAACATCGGAACCAATTCCAGATGCGGCGCCAGGCGGTCGAAGTCGGCGTCAAGCATCGCTGCCAGAAGATGATTTTGATTCGGGTCGTGCGTACTAGACATGTCAGGGCTCCTGCTTCCAGTGATGGGATGTCGCGGCGCCCGTGGACGGTACGGCGAAAGAAATTTGCTACCGCACGGTAACACAGGTCGCGTGTTCGGCTAGGTTTAATTGCGCATGTGTTTCTGACATCCGGTCTGTCTCCATGACGCCGCTGAACGTATGTCGACACGCTATGTGTGTCAACGCACGGAAGGCACCGGTATTACCGCCTATAACGTAGTTCAACGCGGCAACACGCCGCTTTATGAAACAGTTCACCGGAGAAGAAAAATGAAGATCAGATCAACAACATGGTTCGTAGGGATGTGCGGCGCCGCCCTGGTGCTAAGCGCCGGCTGCAGCAGTATGAAGACGCCGGCAACCGCCTCGGTTGCCGTGTCAAAAGCGGCGGTTGCCGATGCCGCGGGCGCTGGCGGGGCGCAATACGCACCTGTCGACATGAATTCGGCCCGTGAAAAACTCGCTCTGGCCAACAAGGCCATGGCGGACAAGGACTACAAGCAGGCGAATGAACTGGCGAACCAGGCGCAGGCAGACGCCAAACTGGCGCAGGGGAAAGCCGATTCAAGCAAGGCGCAATTGGCGGCAGCCGCGCTGCAGGACGATATCCGCGTCCTGCGTGAAGAGCTGAGCCGCGCCAGCAAATAGGAAAGGCCTGCAACGGTCGTCACACTTAGCGGCACGCACCCGCGCGCCGACAAAATTCAAAGGAATCACCATGAACAACACCAAGCTTCTACCCATCATGCTCGCCATTGCCACCCTGGTCGGCGCCTGCAGTTCCATGCCGCGCAGCACCAGCCTGCTGGAGCAGGCACGCAGCGACTACCGCATGGCGCAGACCAATCCAAACGTGGCGAAGCATGCACCGCTGGAAATTAAGCAAGCCGGTGAAGCACTGGCGCAAGCAGATGCTGCGTCCGCCGATCGTGACAGCGCCGCAACGATCGATAAGCTCGCCTACCTGGCCAAACAACGCATTGCATTGGCGCAGGAAATGGCAAAAAAGAAATCAGCTGAAGCCGAGGTGGCAAGTGCCGGCAAGGAGCGTGACCAGATGCGCCTTGATCAACGCACGAATGAAGCCGACCGAGCCACCCTGCGCGCCGACCAGGCAAATGTAGCGACGCAGATCGCACAGAACGAGACAGCGGCGGCCCAGGCCAAGACGCAGGAAGCGCAGGCTCGCGCAGCGCTGCTTGAAACACAACTGGCGGCACAGTTGGCCGACCTGGCCGCGAAAAAAACCGACCGCGGCATGGTAATCACCTTGGGCGACGTATTGTTTGGTACCGATACCGCACGCCTGAGCCCGGATGGCATGCGCACGGCACAAAGATTGGCCGATGTCCTGCAGAAGAATCCGCTGCGTACCGTGCTCATCGAAGGCTTTACCGACAGTACCGGCGCCGCCGCGCATAACCAGGAATTGTCGGAGCGCAGGGCTACGGCCGTGCGCGCCGCATTACAGGAGCTGGGTGTGGGACGCGAGCGCGTCTCAGTACGTGGATATGGCGAGTCGTATCCGGTCGCTGCCAATGACACGATATCGAATCGCCAGTTGAACCGCCGCGTCGAGATCGTTTTCTCCGATGCAAACGGCAAGGTCATGCAGCGTTGATTCGACGCACCGGCCGGTGTTCGCAATCGGCCGGGCTCATGCCATTGCAGCTAATTCAGGCCCGAATTGGAAGGCATTGCGCCTTGCGACGGGGCCGCATGTTCCGGGTATTTTCCCGGAGCAAACACCACAGGAAATAAAAAATGAAAACAATGACTAAACTGATTATTGCCGCCTTTGCAGCGACGCTGATTCCGGCTGCTGCCATGGCCCAGGCAACCGACACCAAGAACCAGGGCTACCTGGTTGATAACCATGGCGGCTCCATCGTCATGAGCGGTACCGGGCTCTGCTGGCGCGACAGCGACTGGACGCCTGCCCGTTCCGCCGAGCCTTGCGACTTTTCCACCAAGCCTGTCGCAATCGCTGCCCCGGTGATGCCGCCTGTTGTGATCGCGATGGCGCCCGAGCAGGCAATCGCTAAACCGCTGCCGCAAAAATTCAGTTTTGCCGGCGACGCGCTATTCGCATTTGACCTCGCCGAGCTGAAGCCTGAAGGCAGGGCGATGCTGGACGGTTTGGTGACGCAGCTCGACGGTGCACACTACGAGACCATTGTCGCCACCGGCCACACTGATCGCTTCGGCAGCAATGCATACAATCACAAACTTTCTGAGCGGCGCGCACAAGCTGTGAAGGCGTACCTGGTCAGTCGCAATGTGAAAGCCAGCACCATCGATGCCGAAGGAAAGGGCGAAACACAGCCGATCACCAAGGCGGAAGACTGCAAAGGCGCGCCAAGTGCCACGACCATAGCCTGCCTGCAGCCTGATCGTCGTGTCGATGTCGAGATGATCGGCACGAAAACGGTGGTCGGCTCGCTTTGATCCCTCGTCGTCCCCGCATGCTTCCGTTCATCACGGACGGTATGCAAGGGGACGGTCAGTCAACATTTGAAAGCAATCTACCCATGAAAAATATCACTTCAATTGCAGCCAGTTCGCTGGCTATGGTAATGCTGCTCGGTATGAGCGCCTGCAGCAACATGTCCACACGGGACCGCAACACCGCCATGGGGGCGGGGATCGGCGCGGTCGGTGGCGCGGTGCTAACCGGAGGCAGTCCTGTAGGAACGGTCGGCGGCGCAGCTGTCGGCGGCCTGATTGGCAATCAGGTCAGCAAATAGGACAGCGGAGGACGTAGCCGAGACACCCTGCGTCCATCTGTCCGGGCGGGCAAGGCGATTGTCTTTCCTCGGCTGCTCCGCCGTTGCGTCGATCTCCATGAATCATACCTGGAAGGGCGATACGGCCGGGATGCAGTGCATTCATGAAAGTGCCGACAGAACCTGGCCAGGCAACGGCCGATCTAAAGTACGACACCGACCGTAGGATAAGCAAACAAATCTTCGCGGCTGTCGCCAGTAGAGGCACAGTCCAATGTTACGTGCGCCACCGCACCGATTGTCGCGGCGATGCAGGTTATAAAGAGACATGCCGATAAGGCCTTCAGCCTCATCGAAACGCATGCCGGTGCGACATGCAGGCAGCATGTTCCGAACAAAGTCATCCATCCCCCGAATACATTCACGGAGCCCGGCCTGGCCGGGTTCGCAAGGAGTCAACCATGTCTTTCCTAATATATCTTGCCGGCTTTGCCATCCTCATCGGCGGCATCGCATGGGGTCTCATTACCGCCGGTGTGCCCCAGCTCTACGTGCTGATCGCTTCGGTCATCCTGCTTGGCGTCGGCATTCTCACCGGCGTGACACATATCCGCGGCAAGGACGTGTCGAAGTAACTGAATGTGCCGTCGATTTTCCTGGGTGTGCGGACGCACAGACCAGGCGCAGACGATGAGGCATTCTCGGGATTCATATCGAAGTACTTATCAGGTTCGTTCACCAGGATCCAAATCATGACGCAACACCTTATTACTCACGCCATAGTCGTCTTTTTCATGTTTCTCTCATTTGCAGGAGTCGCGATGGCGGAGGTCGTGCAATGCATCGCCAAGTCCGGAGAGGCAACTTTTTCCAATATGCCTTGCGCGATCGATGCCGATACTGTTCTTGCGCCGTTAAAGAAAATGACCGCTGCAGACAAATCGAAAATCATGCTGCAGACGGAAAAATTCGTCGCGGCAGAAAAAGCCCGCAGCGTCGCATCGGCAAACAGGCCCACGACCAAACGCGGATTGCTGCTTGACGATACAACCTTGCAATCCGCCCGGTCGCTGACGGTCGCAATGGACAGCACATCGCTACTGGAGCGCCGGCGGACGATGGCGGCGTTGGCTGTGTATCCTTGATTCGATTCCCCGCAGAATTAGCCCGTCCTTGCTCGTGGCGCGGACGTAGAGCGAGTGAAGTTTGTATCGGGCCGATGAAATCCTGTAGGCATTGAGCGCCGGGGATCATGTAAGCAGAAAGGCAGCCGGCAATTCAGCCGACATGTTGACATTTTGAATTGCAGAAATGGAAGTGGGATGCAACTGCTCGCCGTTTGCGCCCGGAAATTTTCATGCTCTCCAATGTTCCGAAGGAATGAATTCGACAGTACGTACACGCCGCAAAGAACGCACTCCAACATGATTTTTGCCATGCCAGGGTGGGGTTGCATCAGGTTTGCTCACCCTTGGAACGGCATCGACGGCTTTCAGGGAAATGCCCAATTCCGAACTTTTTGCCAGCAGAAGGGGAACAGGATATCCGTCCGGAGAACCGGAAACAGACCGGCAAAGGGAATTTCCCGAACGCCCGGGATGCGGGGCAATTTGAATGCACGGGTGCCAATACTCGGTCTCCAAATGCAAAAGGGCTTAGCCGAAGCTAAGCCCTTGATTTTCTTGGTGGCCCGGGGCGGAATCGAACCACCGACACAAGGATTTTCAAGACAACGCTCTACAGCTGCTACGGCTACGTATTCTATTTTATCAATGATTTACCGGGCTCCCCGCTCATGTTCAATTAGACCAAGAAAATTCAAGGAAAGAATCGTCTCGGCGTTCGAGGTAGGTAGCTACCTTATCGGACGGCCGTTACAGCAGAGTAAACCGTAACTACAGTGAGCGTATTTCGGACCGGAAAACCGGGAATAGACAGTGACCGGCACTGAGCACGATTGAGGCCCTGAACGATATCCTTACGGAAAATTATTCCATGCTCCTTCTGCTAAATCGCATGAGGTAAAAAGAACAGGTTATGGACAGTGAACCTCATTAGGCCGGGACGCGGGGCGGTTCTATCCCATAGTGCAATGGAGAGCCCGACCCTTGCATATTGCCGAGGGACTTAAAGGTTCGGGTTCATGGCAAGCCTCATGATGTTCCTTGATAGGTTAATACTTAGGCATCCTTTAACGTTTTTCATCGACCAATTGAATCCGAGCCAGAATCCAGCCATTCGCCAATGGCGACTTTCCTCTATGCAAAGGTCTATTGGAGGGAAGGGCGAAGGGCAATTGAAAGCGACCCCGAACACGGCACCATACTTGGTCTAGGCGGATAGGGGGTGCGACTTAATATGGCGCCAATGGCGTTGTTAGCGTAGAAACACGTTTCCTGAATGCAAGCGGCGATGATCTTCAGTTGATGTTCCGTGATGTGCCAGTATTTCGTTGACATTAATTTTTACGTCGCTATACTTGCCACATATTGCCACATCGGAGAACGCATGAACCGTATTTACAACGCCACGGCCAAACAGAACCCTGGCCGACAAGCTTGGCTCGTGGAATTCAGACATCCACTGCGTACTGACGCCAACGACAAACCCGGTAAAAAGACTCGCAAGGGCTTGGGAACAAAGGACCCGGAGCGTGCAAAGCTGCTTGTAAAACAATTGAACGAGCTGCTCGCCAACGACGCTCTCTGGTCGCTTGGCGCGCGCGGCGAAGCGACAAAGCTTTATGAGCCCGAGGTCGTTGAAATCTTCTACAGCGAAATCGAGCCCAAGACGTCGGACGCTCGACCGTTACGCGACAAATTACTGCCTTTCCCAAAGCGCGAAAGCGGGTACGCCAAAGTTCTGATGCTTGGTGTTCCTGGTGCCGGCAAGACGACCCTAGTGCGTCAGATCATTGGCACCCATCCGAAAAGCGAGGCGTTCCCCTCGACCTCACTAAATCGAACAACAACGTTTCCGACCGAATTGGTCCTGCACCCAGACCATTACGAAGCCGTAATTACATTCATGTCTGAGCATGAGACTCGCTTCGAGGTCGAGGAATGTGTTTCGGCTGCAATTATTGACGCGGTTGAAGGCGATTCGCATCTCGTCGCACGAACATTCCTCGAAAAAAGTGACATGCGTTTCCGCTTGAAGTACCTACTAGGCGACCTCGATGAAGAAGACAGCGAAGCCGACCCCTATGCAGACGATGACGACGAGCTTATCCCGGAGGACGACGACAAACATCACGTGCCGGCTGATGCCCGTCGGCGCAATGCAGCCAAAGTACGGGAGTATATCGATCGAATATTCCGCATTGCAGCTAAGGGGAAGTCGACTATCGAAACTGAACACGGGCCTCTTGAAGATATGGCGCCCGCTGACCGTGCCGCAGCGCTGGATCTCATCGAAGAACAAGCTGATGCTTCTGACGAATTTTTAGAACTGGTCTCCGACATCCTCGATGAACTTCGCTCAAAATTCGATGATGTCGGAGAGTTAGGTCGATTTGATCGGACAACCACTGGATGGCCCCGCGCGTGGCGACTTAAATCCTCAGTGGACGAGCGCCCTGCCTTCATCGCTGCGCTTCGCTTTTTCTCAGGGATTAGTGACCGCTGGTGGGGGCTTCTTCTCACGCCTCTCGTGAATGGCATGCGTGTAAAGGGACCCTTTAAGGCTATGTGGGCATCAACCGATCCGAGACTCATTCTGATAGACACTGAAGGTCTTGGGCACAAGGCAAACTCGACCGCTGACCTCCCCGAGCAGACCGTATCCTTGATGCATGAAGCTGACGTCATTTTACTAGTAGATAGTGCCAAAAACGGGCTGACTAACTATGCCGCCGGCAAAGCGCTGGAGTGCGTCGCTAACTCAGGACTCACACGAAAGCTGACCATGGTGTTCACGCACATGGACATGGCCTCAACTTCCGGCCTCAAGGGGCAACGGCTGCATGATCAAGTCTTTTCTGGTCTCAGAAACGTTGTCGACAACCAACTGGCGAAGGCACTGCCGCCTGAGTCCGCACGGTTTCTCCTGGAACGGCTTCAGGACCACACCTACTATCTAGGCCGCCTTGATAAGGCCGAAGCTCGGGGCGCCGAGCCAGAATTGAACCGGCTCCTCGGCCATTTAATGATGGAGCAACCGCCCGTGGTCAAGCCCGTGGCCGTGCCAGAGTACAACATGGCCTTTCTAATGATGGCCATCCAAGAGGCCGCACAAGATTTCCGCCAGCAATGGCGAGGCATCCTCGGCATTGCCCATGACCCCGTGCACAAGGCAAGTTCGTGGCAGACCATCAAGGCCTTGAGTCGCCGCTACGCTGAGAATTGGGGCGAGAACTTCGAACTCCGGCCGACGGCCAACTTGCGTACTAGTCTTGAGTCTGCTGTGTCGCGCTTTCTTGAAGGGCCGATCGGCTGGACAGGCGATTCAACGCCCGAGGAAAAGCGGGACGCCATTGAACGCTTGAAAACGGCGGTCACCCAGCGACTACCAACACTTGCGCGCAAACGTCTACGCGAACATCCCCAACCAGCTTGGCACGAAGCCTGGGTTCCTCGCGGTGCAGGCAGCACTATCGAACGCCGTATCCGTATCGAGGGCATCTACCAGCGCTGGGTTCCGATTCCGGACGCGCGCGGGGATTTGGCCGTTGTTGACTTTATCAATGAAGTCGAGACGGTTGTAACCATGGCGCTAGACGATTACAGGGCGCAGGCCGTGGCAGAAGTGGGGCGCGAGCAATCAGGCGCCACCGAGTCTATAAAGCACTTGGGTTTAAGAGAAAAAATCGCCAATAGAATTGTGGGCGGATAGGGACAACACAAATGGGTCAGACATCAGAATCGGTAGCGCTCTATTGGGACTTCGAAAACCTCCATGCCGGACTTATTGATGAAGTGCAAGGAGCAGGCTCGTACGCCGCGAGCCGGTTTCGGCCGCAGGATGAAATCATTGATGTGTCAACAATCATCGAGTTTGCGCTCTCGGTCGGGCCGCTTGCAATCAACCGCGCATTCGCCAACTGGGTGTCATTCAATCGCTACCGGGTTGCCTTGCTTCAGTCAGCAATCGAACTAATCCAAGTATTCCCGCCAGGTGCGAACGCCAAGAACGGCGCCGATATCAAGCTGTGTCTGGACGTGCTCGATGACATGACGCGGTTCCCACACATCGGTACGATCATTGTTGTTGGGGGCGACAGCGACTACATGCCGCTTTCGTACAAGGTGAAAGCCGCCGGTCGCACCCTAATTGGGATTGGAAGCCAAGGATCGACCAACCAGCACTGGGCCAGAAGCTGCCACGAATTCAAGATGTATGAGGCGCTGCTGGACCCAATGCTACGGTCGGTCCCAAAAGAAACGGTCTCGGAGCACGTCGCCGCAGCCGATATAGTAGACACTCCGCCCGATGTGACGGCTGCGTCATCAAATGGCACGGCGCCCTTCTGCCCTCCGGAAGAAGCGAAGGAACTCCGGGAGCTTCTCGCCGTCGCGGGCGATGAAGCCGCGCGACGAATGGCAGCGAGGGAATTGGTGAGCAAGGCAATCAGCCGGCTTAGCCAAACTCGCGGCGAGTCATGGATACAGAAGGCGCGGTTGCGACCGTTTATCCAGCGCATGGATCCGACCTTTCACGAGTCGAGCCTTGGATTCAAGACCTTTAGCGAAATGATCGCATCGATGAACGACTTCATTGAGACGCGAAAAGGCGAGTTCGACCACGAGCTTCGACTTCGTTAACCGACCGAATTGACTTTGGCACGTCTGCTCTTGTTAGCCTACTCCATCGTCGTCGACAACACAGATGTCAAAAGTCTTGCCAGGATGGAAAATGACGCCAGCATTACACGAAGCGATCGGTGCGTGCACCGCTGCTGACCACTATTCAGCTATGTACGGCGACTTGTGCCACTGCTTGCCTCTGCAAGTAAATTTGCAGGAGAGGCATCTCAGCCATGCTCTGTACTTTCAGCTTTGCAAGATCAAGTATGCAGCGTGGCGGTACAGGGTTGATTTCAAACGAGCGCGGAGACATAGTCTTGCGGACGTATTCCAAGATCTGGTGGCATTCTATCTCCGCGCAGCACTTCCGAAAGGCTACGAAGTACACCTAGAGGTGCCAAAGAGAATGAGCAAGGAAGGCAAGATGGTCACCATCCAGCCTGATATCTGCATCAAGCGGGATGGGAAGATGCATTTGGTTATAGAAGCAAAAACGACTATTGGGTGGGCACGGCCCAACTTTAAGCTATCAGAAGACGCTGCATACAAGGCAATGCAGGAAAGAATCGATGATGTCGCACACAGTTTCGGGATTCCCGAAAACAACGTCATTTTCGTGTTCGAAGAGCCGACGAACGTCAGCGCGAAATATTTTCTGCCCAAATTCTGGAATGCGGAGAAGGCTGAGCCCGTCAGCCGCCCCACGAGGGGAGTTCTTGCACAGATATATCCACTTTATATCACAACAGACCCCTATTACTGGAATTACTGGAAATCGACGAAGCAAATCCCGAAAGGAAGGAAAAGGACCGACTGGTTTCCCCTAAGTTTGCCCGATCAGCTGATTCTTGAACATGCGGAACGAAGTGTCGTCACCCCACTTGAGAGCATCTTGTCTCTTATACAAAAAGTGTCCTGAGTATCTGCTCTGCTTTGGGACATGGGTCGCGCACTTGATACCAAGGTCGCGATGGGGTGACCCATGCTCCAGTTACTTCATTTGTTGTGGTCCTTGGTTTCTTTTATTTGTTTCTTCTTGCCATAAAAACAACGCCTCGTGCATTATTCCAGTGCGCAAATAAGATAGTATTTCCGCCGTTACAGCAAAATATGTGACGGATCGCATTCCCGAAATCAGGGAAGGACGAAGCGACCGGAAACTTTAGCGCTTTATATTCTCTTGGTTTATCACTGACGTCTACTAGATAACCTTACCGCTCTCGGCTACATACAGTGTCATAGGCGGCAGGTCATAGAGCATTTGCACGTTAACTTCCTAAATGGGTGAGCTGATGTTCGAGAAATTGGAATTGGTAGACGGCGCTTTGGCGATAATTCCGTGTTGTGCATCAAAGGCATCGGGTGGGATAAGCATCCCTAGTTTTCATGATCCGCTTAGCTATCTAATTTCGAACGATTGTTTTGAGCAGGTTGTTGAGTCTAGAAATCATGTGTTTAAAGCGATAAAAGGAAATTCAAACTTTTTGACCGGGAAGTATCAGAAGAACGTCGATTTGGATACTGGTCCAGACTTTGGAAAACCCGAATCATGTGGTGAATATCTTCCGGCGATCCGTCGCTATCAGGGTAATTTGTACAGTATTCCTGGGCTGCGTAGCGCAATTGAGCAGTCAGCGCTACGTAACCAAGGGCCACAGGTTTTGATTCTCTCAGCCCTATACGGTCCCTTGCATCCGTTAAGTCCAATTCAAGATTACAACCTAATGATGAGCGAGAAACCTGCCCGCATTTGGGAGCAAACCTTTCCACGATTTCTTGAAGATTGGGTAAGTGCAAATAAGATAAAGAAAATTTATTTGTTCGTTGGCTCATCAACTGCTTATTACCGTGTCGCTAGGAAGGCAGTCTTGAAACTTGTCGATCGTGGTCTTATTGATAGCGCCGTACAGTTTCATGTGGTGGACGGAAGTACACGGGAAACGCCGCTTCAGCATGGGCGCTTGCTTCATGCGCTTTTGACTGGCACTTCACCTGTCACGAATGGAATACAGATTAATCAAATAGTGGCTTCTACGCAAAGAAATGCCCCCGAAGAGCATCAACAATATGGGTTTCGGGCAGACAAAAGCGTTTCGGTATTGGCACCACAAGTCAGTTCAACCACGTCACCATCTGCCAATGGGACGAGGCATATTTCAACTCCAAATACTCCGAAAATTGGCTTGCTTCAGTCAGCGGCACGAGTGGACCTTGAGATCGGCAGAGCGCCATTTTCATTGGATCTTACGAGTAGTCTTCAGACAGATACAAAACGGTTTGTTGATCTGATGGGACGGCTTTTAAATGGACCGATGCAAGGCTTACCGCTCGCGCAAATAGCTGAGGTACGAGAGTTGCCTGAACGAGGCGTTTACTTTTTCTTGGACAGATCGACCAATTCTCCAGAATGGCGCGTTAGCCGGATAGGAACCCATGCAGTAAGCGCGGGTTCAAAATCGACTCTGCGATCGCGTCTGAGAGCTCATTTGGGAAGTCGCTCAGGAATGGGGAATCACCGGGGGTCGATTTTTCGTCTCCATGTCGGCAATGCGATGTTACGGCGACATGGGGAAAGCATTCAAACGTGGGGTCTTGGATCTGTAGCGCCTCCGGAGCTGAGGGCAAGCGAGGAGCTGCAGATCGCTGAGGAGCTGCTGGAACGCCGTGTTTCTGAGTACATTGGTGCTTTAGGAGTGCTTTGGATTGATGTGCCAGATGATGCAGGTCCCTTCAGTGAGCGTGCCTGTATTGAACGTAATTCGATCGCGTTGCTGTCAAACTACAGGAAACCGATCATTGGCGCAGATGCGGAATGGCTTGGCTCATATAGCCTGAGGGATGAGATTCGCACTAGTTTGCTCTGGAATCTAAAGCACGTAGAGGAGAGCTACAGTCCAGATTTTCTGAATGTGCTCGAAAGGGCAGTTGAGCGGACACTCGAAAGAAGCTGATTACTAGTGTTCGAAGAGGGGAAATATGACATTCAACCGAGTTTCTACTCCGATAGAGCGAAATAGGCAGGTTATGACATAGCACTGGACACCCTTCGAAGAAGGTTTGCTGCTCTGTGGGTAGCGCTTCTCTCAGATCAAATTGATCAAAATGTAGTGAAAACAGGTATTGCCAGCACTGATGAATTCCTACTAGACAAAACAATTCGTATAATCTTGCTTCTTTACTCCTATTGCGAAATTTATGGCCCTGCTAGACGAAAAAACATTTGCCAAACGCGGTTTTGTCGAAATTAGAGAAGAAGAGCACGACACGCCAAATACATTTACAGCAAAATGCTCGGGCGGCCGGTCTGCATGTTGCACACGAACATGTTCAGCGGACCAAAACTATGTTTCGTCTGCTGAGGCTTGGGAGGAATTTTTAGACATTGAAGGTGGAGAAATACAGTATTGATAGTAGTGACTTGCAAACGCCTATCTAAAGCTAGGGAATATGGTGCATATTCCTGAATATCCGTATCTACGAGACGGCATTGATGTCTTTGTTGGTGATAACTCAGAGGTGACTTTTGTATATTTGTCATCTCGGAAGCGGCTGCAGCTTAAATGCCATCCTGGATTGATTGAGACTTTGACTTGGATGCGCGGCAAGATTCATTTCGACGAAATTCAACGTCGGTTCAAGGAAAAGTATCCTGAGAGCGGTCTACCTGACCAAGCTACAAACGATTTCCTTATTTACTTAGTCAGCAAAAATATCATCGTAAATGAAGCTTGGTTTGACGAACTTGGATTTCCAAAGCGATACCAAGAACGAATGCAGCGTCAGCTACACTTTCTGATGGACCTGGTTGATGACCCGTCTCACGTCGCCGCCATACAGTCACGGATCATGACTGAAAAAGTAGCAATTTTCGGGGTGGGTGGAGTAGGCGGCTGGCTAGCGCGTGAACTGGTGATGTTAGGGTTCCAACACTTGGTCCTGATTGATCCCGATATCTCCGAAGAGAGCGACAGCGCCCGTCATGCGTTCGCTAACCACGAACATATAGGGCATTCAAAGGTGGATGTTGTTGCTCAAGGACTTCGTGCAATTGATCCAGATGTTAAGGTCACAACTTATGCGGACACATTGAACATAGAAACGAACTTAGATGATTTTCTAAGTGGCGTTGGATTCATTATTAATACTGCTGACGAACCCTATATCGGTTACACAAGCATCAAATTGTCTCGTTACGCGGTAAAGCATAAGCTCCCTTTATTTATCGCAGGAGGTTTTGATGCTCACCTTGCCAGCTTTGGGGAACTGATTGTTCCAGGCATAACTCCTTGCGCCGACTGCTATGCTAACTATTTTCGTGAGAGTCTCGCAGACTGGAAACCGGTGACACATCCAGTCGAAGACCGTAGCAAAGGTATGGGGGGATGGTCCCCGCTTAGCGTAATCAGCGCGTCAACAGCGGCTCTAAGTATTCTTAAGTACTTTATCGATCCGTCAATAGCGCCGAAAGGTCAGCGAACGGAATTCTTGGCTACAGACTATTCAACATATACTTTTGCGGTGAATCGTGATCCAAATTGTAAAGTCTGTAGCAATCACTGACAGAGTCCGCGTTCGCCCGTCGGTCTCTTGGGTTGAACGCCCAAATGAAGTTGTCGATTTTTTTTTCGGGAATACACGTAACCAAAAAACGGTGCGTGTTATTCCAAAGCTTGTCACCGCCTTACGGCAAATGAACGGGAAAACAAGTCTCAGGGAAATAGCAGAAAACATTGGTATTCCACCTAAGCAACTTCTTGACTGGACATCTCAATTGATTGAGTGGTCTGCGGCTGAGCGCATGTCGGTTGCGGATTGGATTGAGACGAGCGATTTAAGGCGCAGCTTACACATGCTAGCCGATTTTATTCCTGACTACTCTTTAGTTGAAGTATGGGAAAAGATTCGGGCAACGCAATTTGTTATTTTAGGCTGTGGGGCCGTAGGCTCTTGGGTGGCAGATGGTATAGCTAGGATGGGCGGGCAACATTTTCTTCTTATTGATCCCGATAAGGTTGCGCCTTCAAATCTCAATCGCTCTTTGTTTTTAGACGCCGATGTTGGATCTTATAAGACTACTAGTCTAGCGAACAGACTTAGACAAATCGACGCCGATTCCACCATCGCCACGCGTCAGGAAAACATTGCTTCTGTCGATGATCTTAACCGTCTTATTCCGAGCAACCAAGCTCAAGTTGTTATTAGCTGCATCGATTCCCCAAGCGTCGATGTGGCAGCTGGGTACGCCAATCAATTTTGTATTGAAAATGAAATTCCATTAGTGGTCGCAGGCGGTTACAACTTGCATCTTTCGCTTATTGGAATCACTGTGCTTCCAAGAAAAACAGCATGTTTTCAATGTAGTCTTATTTTTCTCAGTAAATTACAGAAAGACACTCGTATTAAAGTAAAAAAGCTTCCTCGGCCATATCGAAATATTGGTAACGTCGCACCGCTAGCAGCCATGACTGCATCAATCGCCAGCATGGAAGCTATACGTGTCGCCGCGAACGATAAGCACTTACTGCCTACAATGCTTAATCGTAGGGGAGAATTTAACATAAACAGCGAGGGATTCAGCTGGGTTGAGATATCAAAGCAGATTGATTGTCCCGTTTGCTCAACATAATTTGTATATAGCTTGATTCTTTATAGAATATTAGCCTTTTCCTGATGAAATGCGATACCCGGCGCCTTTGCAGAAAAATTATTTAAAGTATGGAAATCGACAGGATGGATAATATTTTCACGGTTGTAACTGATGTGTCAGAAATTGCAAAGCTCAATAAGCAATTGGCATCACACTTAGGAAAAACCTTTCGTTTCAAGGAAGTTCGGGAAATAACTTACCCTGCCGGCCATTTTACTGGCTCAGTCTTTTTCAAAGAGAACAAAGGAGAGGACGTTCAGGCGTGGTCCCCGCGAATAGACGGAGACAAGCTCATAAATTTTTTTCTCGTTGGCGAGCCTGGAGTTTCAAAATGGATTGAAATTACTGTTCAGTTCAACCTTCCGCGTCATACCTATAATCGACGTTTGGCAGGAGCGTTTGTAAAGGACATCAATGGTGATGTCTTTCTTGCCCATCGTGGAAAATTAACCAAAGGTCGGGCAGCCTTAAGCAAAGCCAGCGTATTCCGAGAGTTTTCTTCAAGGCTTGTTGAAGCAGACGATGATGGGCAACCTACGACGCTAATCCTTATTGCGGCACTTGATGATGCCGAACTGGCTGACCGTTTATTTGAATTTGCCGCTGAAGCGCGAGAAGTAGCAACGAGGCTTGGCGGAGATGCTGAGCCGAGTTCAGCAAAAAAATCTGAAAACACTGGAACGACTACAGTCGACGATCCAAAAAAACGGAATGGAAAGACAAGCACAGTCAACAGCAAACCCTTGCTGAGATTGCGCTCTTACTTTGATGAATATGCTGGCGAAGGGCAAACCAAAGGACACGGAGGTGGAAAACGGACGGTCGAACACGGCGACATTGTGAAGGCACTTGAAGTCATGCTGCGCAAGTCTGGGGAAACTCAAAAATCACAGGCAATTGATTTGGCGGTCGTATCCCCAACAAGTGTTGATCTTTTTGAGGTGAAGACCTCATCCCGTACAACAGATGTGTACACAGGGGTTGGCCAGTTGCTTATCCATGGTGGCTGCATTGCAGATCTATTGACCCTCCCAGTGCGGCGGCATCTGGTTTTGCCAAACAGGCCAAATAAATTACACGAGCCCCATATAGTGAAAAAGGGGGGCATGAATATCGTGACGTTTCAAAAAATCGACGGTAGCTATAAGTTCACAGGTATTTGACAAA
>NZ_DAIUCO010000047.1:0-25412 GCF_036846085.1 Noviherbaspirillum sp.
GCACAGCCGGTTGATGGTGGAACCCGGCACGTCCTGCGGCAAGCCGGCCAGCAGCGACGACATGCGGGCGACGTTGCGGTTGTCCTCGCCAGCCTGGTTGGCGCAGCCGAAGATCACATCCTGCACCGCCGCCCAGTCGACGTCTCGGTTGCGCTCCATCAGAGTGCGCAGCGGCACGGCGCCGAGATCGTCCGCGCGCACATCCTTGAGGGCGCCGCCGTAGCGGCCGATCGGCGTGCGGATGGCGTCGCAAATGAAAGCATGGGTCATCGTTCTATCCTTTCAGTTTGATTCGGGTCGGTAGGCCAGCGGCACACCGGTGATGCGCTGCAATTCGTCGAACGGCAGGTCGGCGAGGATGTCGGTCACCACCAGCCCCTGCGGCGTCACGTCGATCACCGCGAGGTCGGTGTAGATGCGATTGACGCAACCCACGGCGGTCAGCGGATAGGTGCATCGCTCCACCAGCTTGCTCTCGCCGCTCTTGGTCTGGTGTTCCATCATGATGAAGACCTGCTTCGCGCCGATGGCGAGGTCCATCGCGCCGCCGACGGCCGGGATCGCATCCGGCGCGCCGGTATGCCAGTTGGCAAGGTCGCCGCCCGCCGACACCTGGAACGCGCCGAGCACGCAGATATCGAGATGGCCGCCGCGCATCATCGCGAACGAATCGGCGTGATGAAAATACGAGCCGCCGGTCAGGATGGTCACCGGCTGCTTGCCGGCATTGATCAGATCTTCGTCCTCCTCGCCCGGCGCCGGTGCCGGCCCCATGCCGAGCAGGCCGTTTTCGGTATGCAGGAACACCTCGCGCTCGGGCGGCAGGTGGTTCGCCACCATGGTCGGCAGGCCGATGCCCAGATTCACATAGGCGCCTTCGGGAATGTCGCGCGCCACGCGGGCGGCGATCTGGTCGCGGGTCAATCGCTTCATGCCGTCGCTCCTTCACGTACCACGCGCTGCACGAAAATGCCGGGCGTGACGATCGCTTCCGGATCGAGTTCGCCGAGGGGCACGACTTCGCTCACCTGGGCGATCGCGCACGTTGCCGCCATCGCCATGATGGGGCCGAAATTGCGTGCCGTCTTGCGGTACACCAGATTGCCCCAGCGGTCGCCGCGATGTGCCTTGATCAGCGCGAAGTCGGCATGGATGGGCGACTCCAGCACATAGTGGCGGCCATTGATTTCGCGCGTTTCCTTGCCCTCGGCCAGCAGGGTGCCGTGACCGGTCGGCGAGAAGAAGCCGCCGATGCCGGCGCCGGCGGCGCGGATGCGCTCGGCGAGGTTGCCCTGCGGTGTCAGTTCCAGTTCGATTTCGCCGGCGCGATACAGCCCGTCGAATACATGGGAGTCGGCCTGGCGCGGGAATGAGCAGATGATCTTGCGCACGCGCCTGGCTTTCAGCAGCGCCGCCAGGCCGGTGTCGCCGTTGCCGGCGTTGTTGTTGACGATGGTGAGTTCGCGCGCGCCCTGCTCGAGCAGCGCATCGATCAGCGCGGCCGGCATGCCGGCATTGCCGAAGCCGCCGATCATGACGGTGGCGCCGTCGTGGATATCGCGGACCGCTGCTTCCAGCGAAGGAAAGATTTTGTCGATCACGTCGTTGCCTTTGCGTTAGGCGTTCCGTCGGGCCGAGCATTGCAGCATGTGCCCTTGCCGACTGGATTGACTTTGTTCGATTATCGAACTAATGTCTGTTTATAGAACAAATGCAGTGTAGTCACCGCCTTGTTACAGCGTCAAGCCGGCTTCCGCAGAATGTGTTCGATGGCCGAACGGAATGTAAGTGCCATCAAGTGCCATGCCGGCGGCAAGACCGGCATTGAAAGGAATAGCGTTATGGATGGCAATGCGGATACCGTGGCAATGAAGAAGCCGCTGAAAGCGCTCACGATCGCGGAGGAAATCGAGGCCCTCACCGACCCGAGCTTCATGACTTCGCTGGCGCGTGGCCTCGCGGTCATCCGGGCGTTCAGCGACCAGCGGCGCAGCCTGACGATCGCCCAGATCAGCCACCGCACCGGGATTCCGCGCGCCGCGGTGCGGCGCTGCCTGCATACGCTCAGGCAACTCGGCTATGTCGATGCGGACGCGAACAACTTCTCGCTCAAGCCGAAAATCCTGACACTCGGTTATTCCTATCTCTCCTCGACCCCGCTGACGGTCTCGGCCCAGCCCTGCCTCAACGGCATCAGCCGCACGCTGAACGAATCCTGCTCGCTCGCGGTATTCGACGACACCGAGATCCTCTACGTTGCCCGCTCCGCCACCTCGCGGATCATGTCGGTCGCACTGAACACCGGCAGCAGGCTTCCCGCCTACTGCACGTCCCTTGGCCGCGTACTGCTCGCGCACTTTTCCGAGGATGCACTGGCGGACTACTTTGCCCGGGTGGAACTCAAGGCGTTCACCGACAAGACGGTGGTATCGGAACGCGGTGTGCGCGACATCCTGGAGCGCGTCCGCCACAACGGTTACGCGCTGGTGGAGGAAGAACTGGAAATTGGATTGCGCTCGATCGCGGTACCGGTACGCGGCGCATCCGGCAATGTCATCGCGGCATTGAACATCGGCGCGCAGGCGACGCGGGTCGGCGCGAAGAGGATGCGGGAGGAGTTTCTCCCGGTGCTGCAGCGCGGGGCGCAGGAGTTGTCGGTGCTGCTGCCGTAGAGCGTACGGCACTGCATCCCGATACAGGAAAGGAAAACGGCGATGTCCATCAATCCTGAAACCACCTACATCCATCTCGGCGCGGATGGAAACGCGACACAGATCGAGGGCGGCGAGCAGTTCTGGTCGCTTCCGCCTGCCGTGATCGACCGCTTCGCGCACGGCTGGCTGGTGTCGGAATATGTGTTCGACAAAGACTGGAGCAACTGGGAAATGCACCCGCACGGCGATGAATTCGTCTACCTGCTTTCCGGCGAGGCGGAAATGCTGCTCGAGGAAAATGGCGGGATCCGCAAGGTCACGCTCTGCGGCCGCGGCGCGGTGCTGGTTCCGAAAGGCATATGGCACACGGCCAGGGTGCTCACACCCTGTCGCATGCTGCACATTACGCTGGGCGAGGGAACCCGGCACCGCAGCATGTAAGCATGGCGCTTCGCGCGATGACGCCCGCGCCGGGGCGGGTCACTTTCCCGGTTTCGGGCTATTCGAATCGTTTGTCGTGCTGCCGGTATGGCCGCCGGTCACCGCCGGACCGCCGGTGACGCCTGCCGCACTTCCGGTGGCAGCCCTGCCGCCGGTGGCATCGCCCGACTTGCCGGCGCCGCTACTGCCGGAAGTCCCTGATGCCTTGCCTTGACTGCCGCGCGCCTTGTCCGCTTTGGCATCCTTCTTGTCTGCACGTTTCTGCCCGGCTTTTGTGTCGGCCTTTGTGTCGGCCTTTGTGTCGGCTTTTGTGTCGGCCTTTGTATCAGACTTTTCCGTTGATTCGCCGCTAGCCGCCGATCCGGGGGCCGGCAATGAGGATGGGTTCGCGGGCGTGGCGGTATGGCCGGCCGCGTATGCGGACATGCCGGACGTGGCGAATGCGACGGCAAACAGG
Organism: Noviherbaspirillum sp.; assembly: GCF_036846085.1. NCBI lineage: Bacteria > Pseudomonadati > Pseudomonadota > Betaproteobacteria > Burkholderiales > Oxalobacteraceae > Noviherbaspirillum > Noviherbaspirillum sp. The sequence continues at coordinate 3,553 of NZ_DAIUCO010000047.1, forward strand.
GATGCAAGCAACTTGTTCATATCAGCGACCTTTCATGGAAATATCCAAACATGCGATGGGTCAATCTAGAACCCGCTCGCGGCCGCTGGTTTGACAACTGTTAAAGGTTGACGATTCACCGTGCGACATCCGCCCCTGGAGCTTTCCAAAGATGATCGGACGCGTTCAACCGGAATGGCGGCTCCATGACCGGCATCGTAATTTGGGTCAGTGGGCTTTGGCGATACATTCAAGCAACGAAAATCCGAGCGTCAATGGACGGACTCCTGTCAGGTGAAATCCGGTGTCCGCAAGGATCTGCCCGTATTCGGCGTGCGTACGTTCCCTGCCGCCGATACCGGCAAGCATGTTCAGATCGGCTTGAACCACGGACCGGTCAAGGCGGCAATCCGCGACGCGCGCCGGCATCAGGCGCTCGACGATGAACAGCGCGCCATCAGCAGGCATGGCAAGGCGACAGTTAGCAAGAATCCGGTTGCAGGTTGTTTCGTCCCAGTTGTGCAAGACGCTTTTCAGCAGGACAACGTCGGCGGACGGAATGCGCACGAGGAAGTCCCCGGACTCGAAGCGCGCACGTCCGTCAAGGCCGGCGGCGGACAGCAATCGCCTCGCTCCGGGCTCCGCCACGGGCATGTCAAGACAGATCCCATGGGCCGCGGGCCAGGCGTCGAGGACTGCCGCCAGGAAGGCGCCATGCCCGCCTCCGACATCGACCACCTGCTGTTGTCCGGTCAGCCGGACGAGGGATGCGGCATGCGAGGTCACGATACGCGTCACCGAATCCATTGCATCGAAGAATACGACGGCTGCATCCGGATGATCATGAAGATGTTCGTATCCCTGCTGGCCGAGGGTACGCTTGCGCCATCCGCTGCCCGTGCGCACGGCATCGAGCAATTCTCCCCAATGCGTCCAAAGGTGATGCCCCCACAACCGCGCCCAGCCGCGCAGCGACTCCGGCGCGTCAGCGCACAGCAGCACACCCATCGGAGCAAGCGCGAACCGGCCGTCAGGTTCCAATCTGCAGATGCCGGCCGCGCAAAGTGCCACGAGGAGTCTGCGCAACGCATCCGGATTGCAACCGGTTGCCTGCGCGAGCCCCGCGACATCCCCCGGACCGCCGCGCATGGCATCGGCCAGCCGAAGCTCCGCCATCACATAGATGGCTTGGGTGAACCATGCGCTGTTGATCAGATCATAGAGTCGCTGTGAATCCGGGATTCCATCCATATTGGATTCCGGAATTGCATCTGCGATGCCGCTGCGCAAGGATGGCTGCCCGGATGCGGGTGATGTGGCGTCCGGCATCACTGCGCCTTCAGGCCGCTCGCCTTCACCACCGATTGCCATTGGGGAATCCCGCTCCGGATGAGTTCCGCCATCGCCTCCGGCGAGCCGGTGATGACCTGGCGGCCGCCGGCTTCGTAGGCCGCCTTGACGTCCGGGGAACGCAAGGCTTCCGCGAATTCCCGGTTGAGCCGCTCGATCGCTTTCTGCGGCGTACCGGCGGGCGCCACAATGCCCACCCAGGCAGCGGTCATGCCCGTGACGCCCATCTCGGAGAATGTGGGCACGTCGGGCAGCGAGGGCAGGCGTGTTTCGCCGGTGACGGCCAGCGGCATCAGCTTGCCGGCCTTGACGTGGGGCAGAAGCGGCGGCGCGCCCTCGATGGCCAGATGGATTTCCCCGTTCAGGATTGCCTGCACCAGGGGTGGTGTGCCCTTGTAGGGGACGTGAACGAGACCGATGCCGGAATCCGTCTTGAAACGCTCGGCGTAGATGTGCGGAGGACGGGCGATGCCGGACGAACCATAGAACAGGCTTCCCGGCCTGGCCTTGCCCGCCTTGATCAGGTCCGGAAGAGTATCGACCTTGAGGGCAGGATGAGCCACGAGCAGCAGCGTACCCGCATACAGGAGCGTCACCGGCGCGAAATCCCTGACCGGGTCGTACCGGATGTTGTCGTACAGGCTCGGATTCACCGTCAGTTCAACGAAACTGGCAATCGCCACCGTATGGCCGTCGGCGGGGCTGCCCGCGAGTACTTCCATGGCAAGCGTTCCTCCCGCGCTCGGCTTGTTGTCCACGATCACAGGCTGTCCAAGCGGGCCCGCCAGTTTCTCGGCGATCTGCCGCGCGGCAAGATCAAGTATGGCGCCGGGCGGACCGGGCGCGATAATGCGCAACGGCCGTGTCGGCGTCCATGCCTCGCCGGACTGTGCGAACAGCGCCGTGCTGTACAGCATGCCCAGCGCAAGCATGCCCATGCCGCGAAGGATGTGTGATGGCCGTTTCATCGCGCTCTCCTGATGGACTGAATGTGCATCCAGAGTACAAGCGCCATGAAAGGTGGACAAGGCGCGCAAGCGAAGCCTAAGATTAACTTTTGGTAAATCGACGAGGCAGGCAATGGACAAGCTGCGCGCCATCCAGTATTTCCTCCGCGTCGTCGAGGCTGGCAGTTTCAGCGCGGCTGCCCGACAGCTGGAGGTATCGCCGCCGGCCGTGACCAAACTGGTGGCGGCGCTCGAACGCGAGATCGGCGCAACGCTGCTGCGGCGGGATTCCCACCATCTCGCATTGACGCCGGATGGCGAAAATTACCTCAAGATCTGCTCGCGCATCATGGCCGACCTGCAATCCGTCGAGCAGTCGATCGGCTCGGCCCGGACGAGGGCATCCGGGAAACTGGTCATCGGGATTTCGCGCGTATTGGGCCCGAACTGCGTCATGCCTTTCATCCCGGATTTCATTGCCATGCACCCGGAAGTGGAACTCGATTTCCGCCTGGTCCACTATCCCCACGAACCACTGGCGGGCATGTGTGACGTGCTGGTCCTGATCGGTTGGCACCACGATACCGACTGGATCGCCCGCCCCATTGCGTCGTCGCAATTTCTGACAGTCGCGTCGCCATCCTACTGGAACACGCATGGAATGCCCGTCGATCCGGCGGAACTGGCATCGCACCGTTGCCTGATTCATCGGGTGCCGAACGGCGTCGTGCTGGACCTGTGGCGTTACATCCGCGCCGGAGAATCGCGCACGATCCCGTTGCGCGCCGGACTGATCGCCGACGACCGGGATTCGCTGGTTGAAGCGGCGATCGCCGGCGCAGGGGTCATCCGTGTCGGTGATCTGACCATCCAGCCCTGGATGGATCGCGGCCTGTTGCAGCCGGCGCTGAGTGACTGGACGGCCCTCGAATCGCCAGCGGTCTATCTGCTCTATCGACGAGACGGAAAACAGTCGGCGCGCGTGCGCGCTTTCGGAGACTTCGTCACGGATGTTTTCAGTAGACTAAGCGCGCAGCAGATGAATGCAAACCCGCTCAGGAAGAACCCGAAGCCCGAATGGTTCCGCACCGGCTATGTGGGAGGGCTGGCCGCACGGGAGTCCGCCAGGAACACGCCGGACCGGGCAGGTCCGAACGATAAACCGCAATGAATTGAAGCCGATGCCGCAGGTTCTCGACAAGCTCTGGCAAGCAGCTTGGTGCATGCATTCCTTGTTCAATCTATCCAGTTCACCTTCGGAAACTTGTGGTGAAAGGCTTCCGGCATCGGCACCACTTTCCTGGTGCGGTAGTTGAAGAACACGAAGCCGGACTTCGCCATGGCGATCAGCGCATGGTCGCGCGGGCGGGTGATGCGGAACATGATATCGCCGCCGTATTTGTTGAAGTCCATCACACCCACTTCGAACAGCAGCTGGTCGCGCGCACGCGCCTCGTTTTTATACGTCGTGGCCAGGTCGGTCACGATGGTGCCGGTGCCGTCCTCCTGGGTGCCTTCCAGCCCGAAGTCGAAGAAGAATCGGGCACGGGCTTCGGAAATCATCGAGATCATCGAGTCATTGCCGAGATGGTTGGCGGAATTGATGTCGGTCACGCGCACCGTCAGGTGGGTGGAATAGCAATACTGGTCTTCGGGGAACTCAAGCTGGAGGCGGGCCATTGGAATCTCGTTGTTGATAATGCAACTCGGGCTTTCGCCCGTGCGGGACCAGATTGTACCGACGGTCCGGTGCCGGCAGGATTGTTTTGTGTGCCGGCGGCAACGCGGTCAGGGTGTATGGCTGATTTGCTGGAAGCGCGCTTCTTCTTCCGGCGACAAGGCGTGGACCAGGAACATGCTCAGGCTCCAGCGGGTTTCGCTGTTGCCGCAATGCGGACAACTGATTTTTTCCGGTCTCAGTTCGGCGTCGAAAAGACTGCTTTCTTCGCTGCGAAACTCGTTGACCTGGTATGGACGCCGGCATCGCCAGTCGCTGCATCGCTCGATCCACATCGGTGCCTCCGTATGAAATCATACATACGGCATGCATCGACAGGGATGGCGCCGTCTCCTCAAAAATTACTGAAACCCTTGCCGGGTGTCAATATGCAAATATGTGGATATACTGCCAACTGGTTAGCCATACGCGGCCCATGCGAAGGCGGCGATGCATCCGGATCTGCAATGTGCAACAGGGAGACAGGCGCATGCGTCAGCTTGAGCTTTGCAAACGATATCTGGCCGTGCTGGGCAAAGGTGAGCTTGAGAAAGTGCTTCCGTTGTTCGAGGCGGGAGCAGTCGTGGTATCGCCGCTCTACGGCACGCTGGATGCGCAGTCATACCACCAACGCTTTTTCGCCGACACCGACATCAGCCGTGCGCTGGGACGGCTGATCAATGTTTTCCATGCAATGAACGACGAGCGGCACATCGCCTTGCATTTTCACTATACGTGGGTACGCAAGGATGGCCGGACCATCTCGTTCGAATGCGTGAATGTCTATGAGCTGACAGCGGACCACGGCAAATTCACCAGGATCACCAGCATCTACGACACCGGCCTCCTGCGCCGAAAAGAATAGCGACCCGCCGGGATAACGTCAGCGGCGGTAGCTGTCCATTCCGCGCACCAGGAGGGCCACCGCATCCGCACCTGCCTTGCGGTCCTTCGCGATCTCCTGATAGGCCGGGGAATCCGCCCAGTCGCGATACGACGACTCGTCGGGAAAGGAAAGCAGGACGATCTTGTTTCCCTGCCACTGGCCTTCAAGAAGCTGCGGCTTTTCGTCGGCGGCGAGAAGCTGCCCATTGAAGCGATTGAATACGTCCGCGAATCGCGCCTGGTACCGATCGTAGGCATCGCGCTTCTTGAAGGTCAGTTGAACGATTACATATACGGTCATGGCGTCTCCTTGAGCTTCGTGGGATGTCCGATCCGGATGCATCGGAACCATCGGCTCCGATGATGGTTTGCCGGCGCGAGCATGTCGGTTAAGAAGTTAACGCTCGCATGCACGACGGCAGCCGTTTCGCGCCCATCGGCCCTGGTGTTCCCGGTATACTCGCCTCGTGCAACTCACCATGCCCTTGCCCAATTGGGACATCGCCCTCGACCGGCTGACACCAGATCAGCAGGAACAGGTCCGTTCACGCATGCACCCCATCGCCTGCAAGCCCAGGCAGTCCCTGTTCAACCAGGGCGAGCCGAGCGATTCGCTGTACGTCATCCGGCGCGGCCGGGTAAGGCTGTACGCCGGCACCGAACACGGGGAAGAATTCACGCTCGGCATCATGGACAGCGGCCGCATCCTCGGGCTGGCCGCCGCGGTCCTGGGAAAGCCGCGCATCGTCTCCGCCGAATCCGTCGATCATGTCGACGCCGGCATTCTCACGACGAAGGACCTGCACCTTTGCATGAACGCCATTCCGCAGTTCGCGCGCAACATCATGACGGTACTGGCGACGCTGGCGGTGGAGACCCTCGACGGTATCGTGCCGGTGGCGCTCGACTCGGCGGCCGTGCGCCTGGCAACGATCCTGATGACGCTGGGAACGCCCGATACGAACGACCCTTCCGGCCGCAGGCTGAACGTCAGTGGACTGACGCAGGAGGATTTCGGCAAAATGGTCGGCGCCACCCGCACCTGGGTGACGCTCACCCTCGGTACGCTCGAACGCAACCAGCTCATCGAAAAAAGAAAAGGCTCGATCACCATCCTCGATCGCGACAGGCTTGCCCGGTTTATCGATGCGCAGCGCAGCCATCGCACCGTCGCCGATCGTCGCACGTCCTCTTGAGCGCGCCGATCGCCGTGGACCGCCCTGAAGCAAGGCAGCGGACAGGGTTGTGCCGGGACACACCTCCGCGACGAAACCGGAAGCCGCCCTTTCCGGCTGGAATACCGGGGAGGACGATGAAGATCAGACTGAACAATAGGATATCGACGCTTGTCCAAATCATCATGGTTGATAATCTCTACGGCGAAGACTTCCTCGATATTGTGTATGACGAAGAGAACGCCTGGCTATACGCAAACTGGAAGGGATACCAGACCGACAGCTCGGTCAAGGAAGGCGTCAATCGCATGATCCACATGCTGGACGAACACCGGGCGGCAAAGATCCTGAACGACAACAGCAACACGCTCGGCATCTGGATGGGCGTTGCAACCTGGCTGATCTTTGATGCGCTGCCGCGCGCCAGGAAAGCGGGCCTCAAGTCATTCGCCCATGTCTACGGCCCGAGCAGGTTCTCCCGCGTCTCTGCCGAAGGCGCACTGCTTTTGCTCAGTCCGTCGCAGGTCGATATCAAAGCCTTCGAGGACATCGCGTCGGCAAGAAGCTGGCTTGCGCGGCAATGAGATACGCACACATGGCCAACATTTATCCGTAATGCAATCCGATTCAAGACGCCCGATCTGCGGCATCTGCCTGCGTCCCGAGCGGGCCTGCATCTGCAGCTGGATCACGCCCGTCGCCCATACGGCCGAGGTGCTCGTGCTGCAGCATCCGATGGAGACCGACAATGCCAAGGGCAGCGCCCGCCTGCTGCATCTCAGCCTTCCCCGCAGCCGGCTGATCGTCGGCGAACAGTTCGACGAACGGGTGCTGCATGCAATGCTGCATGCGCCATCTTCGCCCGAGTCGCATGCGGTGCATCCGGTTCTCCTTTATCCGGACACACCCGAAGCGGCAGCGATGGGCCTGGCGCAACCGGCCGCACTGCCAATGACGCTTTTGCATCATCCATCGCAACTGCGGCTCGTCGTTCTGGACGGCACCTGGCGCAAGAGCCGCAAGATGCTTTACCTGAATCCGTTGCTGCAGCGATTGCCGCGCCTGCCGCTGCTTGATGTGCCTGCCTCGCGCTACCTGATCCGCAAGGCGCACCGCGCCGGACAGCTTTCGACACTGGAAGCGGTATGCCATGCGCTGATGCAACTGGAGGAAAATGCGCAGCGGTACCAGCCGCTGCTTGCGGCATTCGACGGCTTCGTCGCCCGGCAGGCCGCCGCCGCAGGACGGGCTGCGGCGACAGTCGCGGAGGATCAGTCCGCGACGTAGTCAGCTCCGCGCGATCATGACTGCTTGGGCACCGCGTACTTGTGCTTGAGGCCGCCATTGCGGCGCAGCTGCCACACTGCCGCCAATGCAAGTCCGGCACCGAGCATCAGGGCCTTGTTTGATTTCGCGCCGGTGATCGCGCTGGTGTACAGGCTGGTCTCGCGGGTGCGCCCGCCCACGCCGTTGCGTTCCTTTAAATCCCGGGAAGGCGAGTACAGGCTGTTCTCCCGGTGGCGTGCGGGCTGGTCGGATCGTTGCTGGCCGAACATGACGCGCTTCATGATGCGGTCAATCACAGCGGGCATGTAATATGCCCCGGCGGCGGCCATCTTGGCTCCGCCGCCGACAAAGATGTCGCGTTCGGGATGCGTCGCCGCATGCAGGATGGCGTCGGCAACGATATCGGGCGCGTAGATGGGGGCCGGAAGCTTCGGTTCGACATCCATGTAGTTCTTGGCGTGCACGGCGAACATGGTATCGATGGAGCCTGGCTTGATCAGCGTGACCGACACTGGCGCGCCAGCCTCCGCCAGCTCGATGCGCAGCGAATCGGTGAAGCCCTTCACCGCATGCTTGGAGGCTGCATAAATGCCCTGCAAGGGCACCGAGACATCCGACACTTCACTGCCGATGTTGATCAGCGCGCCGCCGTTCCGCTTCAGGTGTTCTGTCGCAGCAAGCGAGCCGTACACCACGCCCCAGAAGTTGGTTTCGAACAAGCGCCGCTTGTCTTCCGTCGACACTTCTTCATTGCGTCCGAACATGCCGATGCCGGCATTGTTGACCCAGGTATCGATACGGCCGAAGCGCTGGATCGCAGCCGACGCAACATGGTGAACTTCATCCTCCTTTCCCACGTCCGCCACGACATAGGTTGCTTCAGCGCCCTGGCCGTTGAGTTCGTCGCACACTTGTTTCAATGCATCTTCGTTACGCGCCGCCAGCACCAGCCTGGCGCCCTGCTTCGCCGCCTTGCGTGCCGTGACGAGCCCGATGCCGCTGGTGGCGCCGGTTATTACCATGACCTGGTCCGGGAGTTTCTTCAATCGTATTTTCATGGTGACCTCCTGTAAAAAGGAGGCGACGCAGCGAGAATCGTGCCGGAAGATTAGCGGGCTCCGCCGCCAACGGAGTGCAAAGCAAGGCACATGGATCTGTTGTAATTCTTCCCGCGGCCTTGTAAGAGCTTCAGCGCGACGCCATATTGAAAGTGGTAGTTCGGAAAACCTTGAAGACATTCAATCATAAGCTGCTGTTCTTGCGGTGACGGGGCTTTACAATAGCGTTCGGCAAGCTCGAATGATCGATGCGGAGTCGATCAACTCTCGAAAAATCAGTGCAATGTTTCCCACGCAGGTGTCATTGCATCATTACAACGACATGCGTACCGCATTCATACACGCATGGATCCAAGCAATCTGGTCGCTTCAATTATTTGATAAATTTTTTATTCTTTGTCAGGTGCTATACAGACCGGCAGCTTCAGGAGTAGGAGAATTTTTCTCACCAAATCCTTTTCACTTACGGCCATGACAAATCTTTCCAGCACCATGAGACATCCCTGGATACTCGGAACATTCGCTGTCTATGCGCCGAGTCTCGATCTCGCACGGCAGGTATATGAGCGCGTTTCCAGTAACGAGGCGCATTACGAACACTTCGGTACGGTAAGCCTTGAAAGCGGTGAAGAGATCGATTGGATCAACATTCGCAGCGGCGTGATCCGCCAGCAGCATGCATCCTGATTTTTTCTGACGTACAGCTTTTGCCACGAGCTTGCTCCGGGTTACTCCTATGGCCCGTATTGTGGCTGCCCATCCGCATGAACCGCTTCATGCGGATGGGCTTTTTATACTGAAAGGAAGCAATGAACCAGGCAGTTTCAACACAGCATTACGACCCGAATCGTTTTATAGACATCCTGATGAAAAAACTGGGCCTGTCCAGCGACAAAGCCCTTTCCAAGAAACTGAATATCGCGAAGGACGTGATCCACAAAATCCGCGCCGGCTTCATTCCGGTTGCGGCATCGACCTTGCTCTGGATAGCCGAAGTCACCGGCATTAGCATTCACGAACTTCGCAATGCGCTCGGTGACCGGCGCGCAAAGTTCCGGGTCAACTGTGCGCTGATTATTGCGCGGGCAGGCTGATCAATCCTCCAGGCGCCGTTTCACTCCCCTATCCTTCCTCTCCATGGAGGAAGGAATCCCGCAGTAACTGCCCCCGCAACGATCCCGTCCGGTCATCCCGAGGAACACGCCCACTTTCTTCCTGTCGAACAAGACCACTCATGGATTGACGACAATAAGAACGGAGATTGCAATGCGTTACCAGAACCTCGAAGAATTCCTTGCTTACGTCCGTGAGCGCAATCCGGGCCAGCCCGAGTTCCACCAGGCTGTGGTGGAAGTGATGGAAAGCATCTGGCCTTATATTGCCGAGCATCCGCGTTACGCCGAACACGGCCTTCTGGACCGGCTGGTGGAGCCGGAGCGCGTGGTGCAGTTCCGCGTGGCATGGGTGGACGACAAGGGCGAAGTCAGGGTCAATCGCGGCTACCGCGTGCAGCACAGCATGGCGATCGGGCCTTACAAGGGCGGATTGCGCTTTCATCCGTCAGTGAACCTGTCGATCCTGAAGTTCCTTGCCTTTGAGCAGACATTCAAAAATGCATTGACGACCCTGCCCATGGGCGGCGGCAAGGGTGGCGCCGATTTCAATCCGAAGGGCAGGAGTCCCGGCGAAGTCATGCGGTTCTGCCAGGCCTTCGCCATGGAGCTGTTCCGCCATGTCGGCGCCGATACCGATGTGCCGGCGGGCGACATCGGCGTGGGCGGGCGCGAAGTCGGCTTTATGACCGGCATGGTAAAGAAGCTGACCAACCGGGCGGAAAGCGTCTTCACCGGCAAGGGGCTGAGCTTCGGCGGTTCGCTGATGCGCCCCGAGGCAACCGGCTACGGCACCGTCTATTTCGTAGAGGAGATGCTTGCGCGGGCCGGGAAAGAATTGAACGGCATGCGCGTCTCGGTATCGGGCTCCGGTAACGTCGCGCAGTACGCGGTGGAGAAAGCGATGCAGCTCGGCGCGAAAGTCGTGACGGTATCGGATTCGAGCGGCACGGTGATCGACGAGGAAGGATTCACGCCGGAGAAGCTGGCCATGCTCATGGAAGTCAAGAATCACTTGCGCGGCAGGGTCAGCGACTATGCGGAGAAAGTAATCGGCGCCCGTTTCGAACAGGGGGAGACGCCGTGGCATGTGCCGGCGGACGTGGCGCTTCCCTGCGCAACGCAGAATGAACTGGACATCGAGGATGCCAGGATGCTCGTCAAGAACGGACTGGTGTGCGTCGCCGAAGGGGCCAACATGCCATGCACCGCCGAAGCGGCGGAATACTTCGAGGCGCAGGGGGTGCTGTATGCGCCGGGCAAGGCCAGCAATGCCGGCGGAGTGGCCACCTCGGGGCTGGAGATGTCGCAGAACGCGATGCGCCTGTCGTGGAACAAGGAGGAAGTCGATCAGCGGCTAAAGCAGATCATGTGCAATATCCACAGGTCCTGCCTGCAATACGGGCAGCGTGCGGACGGCAGCGTGAGCTATATCGACGGCGCCAACATCGCGGGATTCGTGAAGGTGGCGGATGCGATGCTGGCGCAGGGCGTGACCTGATCCCGTCCTGCGGAATCCATCGCTCTCCCGTGCAACATCTGCGTTGCGTGCTTCAGGCCCGCTTCAGGTTCAGGTCGTGTGCAAACGCCATAATGACTCACCCTCCGAACCACGCGCTTTCCAGCCCGTCGGGGCAAAAATGCGGACGGCAGCTTTCTGGAACGAGTTATTGCCGCTCGGAGTCGCCTGAGGAAACCCTCTGCCAACACCTGGGCGACGGTGAATCCTTGGAGAGCTGCCATTGCCGCTGTTCGCGCGTTCGGTGCATTGAGGCGAAGGACAGAGGTTTGTGCCCAAGTGGGCATAAAGTTCTGAGAAAAAACCCCTAGCATGCTTCTTTATTGCAGCAGAGCTTGCTCGGCAAACTGGATGATGACCGAGCCTTCGGATACTTCGGGCGCGCTGGCATTGACGCCAGATGCATTGTTTTTGATCCAGTCGCGTGCAACTATCAGGCTCTCGTCGGCACCTGCCTTGTCAGTGCAAACGGTTATCGACATGCCGCCATCGCCCGTTCGGAGCAACGTATAGTTGACTATGCCAGAAACTTTCTGCAGGGTGGATTGGACTTCGGATTTGTGATCTTCCAGGATATCGAAAAGCTGACGTGCACCAGCTCCCGAATAGGTTCTTACGACGGCATGCATGTTGATCTCCTTTGGGGAGTAATCATCCTCATGGAACAACAGGACCGCAGATGGACATACTTTGCGCTCGCCATGCTTGCGGCATCTGAACTAACAGAGATACGAGACCCGCTGATCGGGTTGCGGTCATCAGGACGGCAGCTGTGTAAAAACCTAGTTCGTTCATGGAGCATAGCTTGCGGGTGACGCTATGCAAGAGCTTTGTGTGATCGCTTCCCGGAAAGGACCGCTTAGCGCCCGGACAAGACGCGTGAGATCGAGAAGGATTCCAGCCTGCATGGGCAATGAAAAGCAACGCTTTTACTCACGCGTTCCTAATTGTGGTCATTCCAGGGAAGTTTCCCCACAACCTCGGCCCGCAGCTGACGGTACATCCTGTGCACCTGCTGCGACAGCACCCGGCGCTTGCGCAATACCCAGGGCAATTCACGTGCCGCATTCAGCAGTGCCGCCTTCAGCACCTGCCGGTTCGGCGCCGACCTGCATAAGCGCCGTGTTTCTTCCCAGGCGCTGGCAGCCGGCAGGCGCAGCCATGCGACCCACAAGGCATTGCGCAGCACGATCTTCTGCCGCCCGGGATTGTCCCGCTGCGGCGAAGGATAGTGGTGTACCGTCAATTGCGGCACGTACACGATGTGCCATCCCGCCGACACAAGATCCAGCGTGAGCAATTCCTCCTCGCCGCCGACAAAGAACTTTTCCTCATAGCCGCCGGCATCCAGATAGGCCTGGCGCCGGAATACCACTGCGCAGGCGATGAAGCCGAGCAGCACCGGCCCCGGCATGCCGGTGGACGGCAAGGGACTGGCCGCCATCACGCCACATATCGGGTCTTCCCTTTCCTCGTCCCCAAGCAATACGCGTCCGCACACCGCGGCGATCGTGTCGTACATATCGAGAATACCGACCGCCCTTTCCAGTGAGCCGACGGCCCACCAGGAATCGTCATCGCAAAAGGCCACGTAAGGCGTCTGCGCCTGCTGCACGCCGATATTACGGGCAGCCGCTCCCATGTTGCGGCTTGTCGTGATGACCTTCACCTGCGGGTAGTGCTTAGCGACGATTTCCGGCGTAGAATCGGTCGATGCGTTGTCCACCACAATCATGGCCGGCTGCTCCGGCAGCCGGATCATGCATTCCAGCGTATGCAGCAGTTCGCCGATGCGGTTGTAAGTGAGAAAGACGACGGTCAGGCGTTGATGCAGGCGGGTCATGTCGTACTTCTTTGACGGTCATGAAATGACCGGGATGTCGTTTATAGACCGCGCATCCTGCATTCGTTCATTGTCTTTCGTTTTCCTTTACTGCAGCTACATCGGCGCTGCGCCGAGCAATGTCGGCTGACGACATACGCTGACGCATCACCACGCCGCGTCCAGCAGCCGGCGCACCGTCGCCGGATCGCTGATCTTGCGCGGGTTGGTATGAACGAGGCGGTCATGCATCGCGTTTTGCGCAATCACATCCAGCAGGTCTTCCTTCAGGCCGACATCGCGCAAGGTCTGCGGCATGCCAAGCTCGGCGATGAGTGCGGACACGACATCGGCCGCCGGTTCCCCCCTGCGGCCGAGCGCTTCGCTGACCCAGGCCTGGCGCTCTCCATTGACCGGGAAATTGAAGCGCAATACATGCGGCAACATTACGCAGGACGTATAGCCGTGGGGGATGCCGCCGGTTCCGCCGAGGACATGCCCGATGCCATGGCTCGCCCCCTTGGTGACGCCGGCGCTGGTGCCGATGATCGACATCCATGCGCCGAGCTGGCAGTCGAGCCGCGCCTGCAGGTCGGTTGGATCGGCCTTGCATGCGCGCAGTCCGCTGCCCAGAAGGCGCATCGCATGGTAGGACGTCGCATCGGAAAACGGCTTGCTGTTGATGGCGCACAGGTCTTCCACCGCGTGATCGATCGCGCGCACGCCCGTCGACAGCCACAGCCATTCAGGAGTATGCACGGTGACCGCCGGATCGAGGATGACGGTGCGCGGGATCGCCTGCGGATGGAAGTAGGACTCCTTGACCTGCCGTTCGGTATCGGTGCATCCGGCCGCGGCGGAAAACTCGCCCGCCGAGAGCGTGGTCGGAATCACCACCGATGCCACCGACGGCGGATTGAAACTCGGACGAACAGTCGTACCGTCCGCGCGCGTGACGGTCCGCAGCGCATCGAGCTGCGCCGGGTCGGTGATGTCGTTCCCGAGGCAGATGGCAACCATCTTCGCCGCATCGGTAATCGATCCGCCGCCGACGGTCAGCAGCAGGTCGGCCGACGCGGCCCGCGCGGCATTGGCGGCAGCCACGACATCGCTGCGCGGCGTATGCGCGCCGATGCCGGCATGCAGTCCGGCGAAGCGGTCGCCGAGCGCGGCGGTCATGCGGCGGACCACATCGGTTTCGCGTTCCAGCGTGCCACCGGCGAGCACGAATACGCGGCGCGCATCGACGCGGCCGAGTTCATCGGCGATCGCTTCGGCAAAGTCGATGCCGTAGATCACCCGGGCCGTTCCGGGGTAGGTGTAGATGCCGCGTTGCATGGTGCGCTCCTTGGTTGGGGTTGTGTACTCGCTTGCTCACTTGTGCGGACGGCCTATTCCGACAGGGTATTGATCGCCTCCCGCATCGTGCTGACGTATTTCTGTTCATTGGCGATCAGGCGGTCGGTCAGTCCGGCGATGCCGATGGCCAGCGGCTTTTCCGTCGGCCTCGTCGGCAGCAGCATGGCGATCAGCGTGGCATGCGGGGTGACCTGGTTCATCGATACCGCATAGCCGCGTTCCCGATCCTCCGACACCTGCCGCAGCAGGTCCTCCGCATTGATCGGTGTGGCCGCATCGGCAGCCAGGTTGAATTTGCGCGTCAGCTTGCGGATGGTGCCGTCATCCATCTGCGTCAGGAGCATGCGTCCGGTGCCCGACGACAGCAGCGGCCGCAGCGTCCCGATCTGAAGATGCATGCGCAACGTGTTCGTTCCCTGCAGCACGCGCAGGTATTGGGAATGCAAGCCGTTCTGGGCCGCCAGCACGACCGTCTCCCCGGTCGCATGGTTGAGCTGCTCGAGCAGCTGCGACAGTTTTCCGTGCGAGAGCATCGGGCCATGCAGCCAGTCGCCGAGAAGCGCGACACGCATCGACGGGATATAGGTGCGCGACCCGGCTTCGAAATGCAGATAGCCGAGCGACACCAGGCTGCGCATCAGCGCCGACGTGCTCGAGTGCGGCCAGCCGAAATGATCGGCCACCTCGGCGACGGGACTGGCACGCCGGACGGTATCGAAGAATTCCAGCACCTGGATGGCGCGGGCGGCGGACTTGACGAGGTTTTTTTCCATGAATGGGACGGGAAGAGTTTGCCTGCAGGAAAAATCGCATTCCAGCGATAAATACGGTTTCAAAACACGTATGTGTGATTTCAAAACATTATGCGATTTTAGCTTTACAGCTTTGCGGCGTCCACGATAAATTTTCCACATCGTGCAAGCGCCCTGACGGCTTGCACAGGAGTGAGGAGACAACATGCATGAATTCAAATTCGAGCCGGTACAGATGCCGGCCGCGGTCGAGGATCTGCGCAAGGAAGTGCGCGCGTTCATCGCCGAGGAAGTCGCCCGCGGCGGATTCACGCCGAAGCGCAATTCCTGGTCGTCGTTCGACGCCGATTTCAGCCGCAGGTGCGGCGAGCGCGGTTTCATCGGCATGACCTGGCCGAAGCAGTACGGCGGCCAGGAACGGACCGCGCTGGAGCGCTATGTCATGACGGAGGAAATGCTCGCCGGCGGCGCACCGGTCGGCGCGCATTGGGTTGCCGACCGGCAGAGCGGCCACCAGATCCTGCGCTACGGCAGCGAACGGGCAAGGCGGGAAATCCTGCCGAAGATCACCTCCGGCCAGTGCTTCTTCAGCATCGGCATGAGCGAGCCGGATTCCGGCTCCGACCTGGCGGCGGTACGCACCCGCGCCACCCAGGTCGATGGCGGATGGAAGATCAGCGGCACCAAGGTATGGACCAGCAGCGCCCACCGCGCCCACTACATGATCGCGCTGGTCCGTACCGCGCCGAAGGAGGAGGAGCGGCATGCGGGACTGACGCAGTTCATCATCGACCTGTCCCAGCCCGGCATCAGCGTACGTCCGATCTACAACCTGTACGGCGGGCATGACTTCAATGAAGTGGTGTTCGACGAGTATTTCGTCCCGAACGACATGGTGATGGGCGAAGTCGGGTCCGGCTGGAAGATGGTGACCGGGGAACTGGCCTTCGAGCGATCCGGTCCCGACCGCTTCCTCAGCACCTACCAGCTTCTCGCCGAATCCATGCGCGTCATCGGGCCCGAGCCGGACGACCGTGCGGCCAACGAGATCGGCCGCTTCGTCGCCCACCTCGCGACGTTGCGGCGCATGTCCACCTCGATTGCCGGCATGCTGACGCGCGGTGAACAGCCGATCGTCGAGGCGGCCCTCGTCAAGGACATCGGCACCACCTTCGAGCGCGAGATCCCCGAAGTCTTCCGGCACCTGATCCCGACCGAGCCGACCTTGGGCGACGGTGACAGCTATGCGGAACTGCTTGGAATGACGGTCCTGCGCGCACCCGGCTTCACGATCCGGGGCGGCACGCGGGAGATATTGCGCGGAATGATTGCCCGGGGACTGGGATTGCGATGAACGACATGACAGAAGACCTGATCCGGACAACCGACCGGATATTCGAAGACATCTGTACGAAAGCCGTACGTGAAAGCGCCGAAGCGGGCAAGTGGCCCGCCGAACTGTGGCAGGCGATGGAGGATGTGGGCCTGACGCGCGTCGCCCTGCCGGAAGCCGCGGGCGGAGTCGGCCTCGACTTTGCCGACGCGATGGCGGCACTGCGGCGCAGCGCCTACCATGCCGCGCCGGTGCCGCTGGCCGAGACGATGCTTGCAGGACGCATGCTCGCTGCGGCCGGCCTCACGGTTCCGGACGGCCCGTTGACCATCGTCCGCACGCCGCACGACAAGCCGCTGCGGGCAAGCGGCGGCAGCGCAACGATTTCCGGCGGCGCCCGCCGCGTGCCATGGGGTAACGCCTGCGAACACGCGGTGGTGGTCGCGGAACAGGACGGCAAGGCGATGATCGGCCTTGTGAAGACGGCCGGGACCGTGAAGGCGATCGAGAAAAACCTTGCCGGGGAGCCGCGCGCGCATCTCGACTTCGAGGCCGCGCCGCTGATCGCGGCTGCACCGCTCGACAACGCGCACGACCGTCTTGAACTCGAAGGCGCGTTGTACCGGAGCGTGCAGATGGCCGGCGCCCTCGAACGCCTGCTTTCCTATTCGCTGCAGTATGCCAACGAGCGGGTGCAGTTCGGCCGGCCGATCGGAAAGTTCCAGGCGGTGCAGCACCTGCTTGCAGTGCTGGCCGGTCACGCGGCGGCGGCGAGCGCGGCGGCACATGCCGCCGTCGAGGCGTCGGAGAGCGTCCCGAACGAACTGGCGATCGCGATCGCCAAGGCGCGCACCGGGGAAGCGGCCGGGAAAGGTGCGGAAATCGCGCACCAGGTCCATGCCGCGATGGGCTACACCCGGGAACACAACCTGCACTTCAGTACCCGCCGTCTGTGGTCATGGCGCGATGAATTCGGCAATGAGGCGTACTGGCAGACGCGCCTCGGCCGCATGGTGGCAGGCAAAGGCGCGGATGCGCTCTGGCCGATGCTGACTGCCATTTGAAGCGGGAGCATATCCGCCGTTGTGTTTGTTCATACATAAAGGAGACGAAATGAAGCTTGCATCAGTCGCATTCACCGCGTTGACGGCCATGATGATCGTCAGTCCGGCCAGCCAGGCGCAGGAAAAAGCCTTCCCCACCAAGACCGTATCGATCGTCGTGCCCTTTACCGCCGGCAGCGGATCGGATACGTCCGCCCGCTTTTTCGGCGAGCAGTTAAGCAAGGCGTTCAACCAGTCCTTCATCGTGGAAAATCGTCCGGGAGCCAGCGGCATCATCGCGGTGAATACCGTGAAGAATGCGCCGGCCGATGGTCATACCATCCTGCTGGCGAGCAACTCCCCTATCGCGGTGAATCCGGTCACGATCAAGAACCTGCCTTACGATCCCATCAAGGATCTGAAGCCGATCTCCGGCGTGACGCGCGGCATGAACGGTCTGGTCGTGGCGCCGGGTTCCAGCATCAAGAACCTCGCCGACCTCGTTGCCGCGGCCAAGCAGAGGGAAGTCGCCGTCGGCACGTATTCCGACGGCTACAAGCTGGCGCTCGAATGGCTGTCGAACCAGACCAAGGTCAAGTTCACGAATGTCTCCTACAAGGGCGGCGCGCCAATCTTCACCGATGTCATCGGCGGCCACCTCGAAGTCGGCCTGGTCGACATGGGCGGTGCGGCCGAAATGCTGAAATCCGGCAAGCTGCGCGCCATCGCCGTCTCCGGCGAAACCCGGCACAGGGAATTTCCCGATGTGCCGACCATCAAGGAAAGCGGCTATCCCGAGTATGTGAATTACTCATGGACCTCGTTCTACGTGCGCGCCGACACCCCCGACGACATCACGAAGAAACTGGCCGACGCAATGCAGAAGGCCTTGCACTCCGATGCGGCCAAGGAATTCGTCAAGAAAACCGGCGGCGAACTGATGCCCCATACCGCCGAAGCGATGCGCGAATACCAGAATACGGAGATCGCCCGCTTCCGGCGCATTGCCGAAACGGCCGGCATCAAGCCGCAGTAAGCGCGGCGCATTGCGGGCAAACGACATCATGTTCCAGGCCGGACTCCTTGCAGGAAAGCGCGTCCTTGTCACCGGCGGCGGCACTGGGCTGGGCAAAAGCATCGGCCGGCGCTATGTCGAACTCGGCGCCCGCCTGATCATCTGCGGGCGGCGCGCGGACGTGCTGGATCAGACCGCGGGCGAACTGCGGGATGCATTCGGCGCCGCGGTGGAAACGCATGTGTGCGATGTACGCGACGCCGTCGCCGTCGAGACCATGATGTCGCGTATTTGGGAAGGCGGGCCGCTCGATGTGCTTGTGAATAACGCGGCGGGCAACTTTCTCGCCCGTACCGAGCATCTCTCTTCACGGGCGCTCGACGCGGTCGTCGATATCGTTCTGAAGGGTGGCGCGCACTGCACCATCGCCGCCGGACGGCGCTGGATCGCGCAGCAACGGCGCGGAACGGTGCTGTGCATCCTGACCCAGTCAGCGCTGACCGGCGCACCCTTCACCGTACCGTCGGCGATGGCCAAAGCCGGTCTGCTCGCGATGATCCGCAGCCTAGCCGTCGAATGGGGTCCGAAGGGCATACGGCTGGTTGGCGTGGCGCCCGGACCGTTCCCTACCGAAGGAGCAACGTCGCAGCTGATGCCGAAGGAACGGTATAGCGAACCGATCGAAAACGGCATCGCCTTGCGGCGCGTCGGACGGCATGAGGAGCTGGCGGACCTGTGCACCTTCCTGATATCGGACAACGCCGAATTCATCACCGGTGAAGCGATCATGATCGACGGCGGCAAATGGCTGCAAGGTGCCGCCGGCTCGTCGGCGCAGGTCATGCAGGATTGGTCCGACGACACCTGGAAATCTCTCCGAAAATAGGTTATCGAATGGTTACAGAAGCAACAGCGCAGCAGAGGAATGGCGACGGCATGAATGGCACAAATGGTCCCCTGACGGGCGTGCGGATACTCGACCTGACGTCCGTCGTGCTCGGGCCCATTGCCACCCAGATCCTCGGGGACTACGGCGCCGATATCATCAAGGTAGAGATTCCCGAAGGCGATCTCATGCGCTCCAACGGCGTATCGCTCAACGCGGGGATGAGTTCGATCTTCCTCGCGGTCAACCGCAACAAGCGCTCCATCGCGGTGGATCTGAAAACGCCGGAAGGCATGGAAATCATCAAGAAGCTGATTCCCGAAGTCGATATCTTTATCCACAACATGCGCGTGGCCGCGATTGAAAAGCTCGGCCTGGGATACGACGTGGTCTCATCGATCAAGCCCGACATCGTCTATTGCGCGGCGCCCGGTTTCGGGCAGTCGGGACCGCACCGCGACAAGCCGGCATTCGACGACATCATCCAGGCCGCCTGCGGACTGGCCAGCCTCAACAGCGTCGGCAAGGACCAGCCGGATTACGCGCCCACATTGGTGGCCGACAAGACCGCCGGCATGGCGGTCGTCAATTCGGTGCTGGCCGCGCTGTTTCATCACGAGCGCACCGGGCGTGGCCAGTACGTCGAAGTGCCGATGTTCGAAACCATGGTGTCTTTCATGCTGACAGAACATCTCGGCGGCCTCACCTTCAATCCGCCGCCGGCGAAGGCCGGCTATGCGCGCCTGCTGGTTGGCGGCCGCAAACCGGCGCCGACCACCGACGGCTACATCGCCATTCTTCCGTACACGGCCGATCACTGGATCGCGTTTTTCCGCATCGCCGGCTGCCCGGAGCTGGTGGAAAAATACGACGTCGCCGACCGCCGCGCGCGCAACGCGCATATCGTCGACATGTATCGCGAACTGGCGCAGATCACCTGCAAGCGCAGTACCGCCGAATGGATGGCCATCTGCGACGAACTCGACATCCCCGCCACCCCGATCTACGGCATCGACGACCTGATCGAGCACCCGCACCTGAAGGAAGTCGGCCTGTTCGAAAACGACGTGCATCCGACAGAAGGCCCGATCCGCTATGTTGCGCCGCCGACCCGGTTTTCCGCCACGCCGGCGCGGGTGCGCTATCAGGCGCCCCTGCTCGGCCAGCATTCCAGCGACGTATTGCGGGAACTCGGTTATGACGAACAGAAAATCGCGGACCTGAAGGAGCGTGGCGTCATCAAGGAAAAGAATGTGCCGTAGTTGAAGGCCCGAATCATTACGCAAGGAGAAGAACGATGGCAGAGTTTCTGAATTATGAAAAATCGGGTGCGATCGTCACGCTGACGATGAACCGCCCGGACATCCGCAATGCCTTGTCGGGCGCAGAGGCGATCAATGAAATCGTTGATGCCTGCGACACCATCACCAAGGATCTGTCGGTACGCGTCGTCATCCTTACCGGTGCGGGACCGGCATTCTCTTCCGGCGGCAATGTGAAGACGATGCGCGAGAACGTCGGCCGCGGAGCCGGTGAGCCGGCGATGGTCCGCTATTCCTACAAGAACGGCATCCAGCGCATACCGCTCGCGCTCTATAACCTGGAGGTGCCGACGATTGCCGCCGTCAACGGACCGGCGGTCGGCGCGGGCAACGACGTCGCATGCATGTGCGACATCCGCATCGCATCCGACCGGGCCAGCTTCGCCGAAAGCTTCGTCAAGCTCGGCATCATTCCCGGTGACGGCGGCGCATGGCTGCTGCCGCGCGCGGTCGGCATGTCGAAGGCGAGCGAGATGGCCTTCACCGGGGCGCCGATCTCGGCGGAGGAAGCACTGGCATGCGGACTGGTATCGCAGGTCGTACCCCATGACCAGCTCATGGAAAAGGCGCAGGAGCTTGCACAAAAAATCGCGGCCAATCCGGGTCATGCGCTGCGCATGACGAAGCGCCTGCTGCGCGAGGGGCAGCATACCCGGCTGGAAACGCTGCTCGAGATGTCGGCCAGCTTCCAGGCGCTTGCCCACCACACGCGGCAGCACGAAGAAGCAGTGAATGCATTCATCGAGAAACGTCCGCCGAATTTCACGGATGAGTGATGCGGGTGGTTGATAGGGAGGTTTACTCCTACATGCTTAGGCGGAAGGTGCATTGCAGCCGCGACCGCTTCTTACGTGTACGGGTCCAATCAGATGTGAAAGACATTTCTATTAAGGGTTGTCGTCCCCGTGAAGACGGGGACCCAGAGATGCGTCACCTCATCCAATCGCGAAACCAATGCACCCTGGATTCTTCCTTGCCAGCACAAGTTTTCCCGCAAGCATAGAGCAAGGCTCCCTACCCCACTCTTCACTGGAACACCAAAACCATCTCAACAACCCGTCATGAAATGAGTTACAGAAAGAAGGCCATGCATGGCAGCCGCGTTCGACGCTGAACCCCTCGCAATGCCTCCGTTATGGATGATCAGCCTCCTGCCCGCCCTCGGGCTGTTCGCGTCCGCGGTGCACCTGCCGTCGATCCCCGCGATGGCGGTGGCGTTCGGCGTCATGCCGGACCTGATGCAACTCACCGTAACCATCTATCTGGCCGCCATGGCGGCCAGATAGATGGTTACGGTGA
>NZ_DAIUCO010000048.1:0-25306 GCF_036846085.1 Noviherbaspirillum sp.
ACGCACACCATCGCCACAGCTTACACAGCTTCCACAGTTCGCCTCGCCTCAGTGCGGCCTACCCATAAATACAAAACAGTCCCGTACTGGCGATCAGCAGTCATATAATCATTTCAAAGCGTGGCTACATAACCCGCTGCTTCAGCAAGTCGCATCCTATTTCATTCCCTTCAATACTCGACGGCACGTCGGCATGAAACTGGCCATCTTGATCACCGCGATTGTCTTCTCCGCATTACTCGGTCTATATCTCATCCAGGACAGGTTGATGCTGTTTCCCATGCCGGATGATCCGCGCCGGGCAGATCTTGCTGTGGCAGGATCTGTTCCATGGAGCGACGGGGGAATCTATCGAGGTCTGGTGTTCGAGCCCGCCTCCCAAGCGAAGGGAACGATCCTGTTTTTTCATGGGAACGCCGGCGCCGCGCAGTACCGGGCTGCCTATGCTCATCGCTTGACAACCTACGGATACCGAGTCGTACTCCATGAATATCCAGGCTTTGGCGCTCGAAGCGGGCATGCTTCCCTGCCCAGCGCGATAGAGTCCAGTTCGCATGATGCGGAAAGTGCACGCGCAAGATGGCCCGGTCCGATGTATTTGATGGGTGAGTCGCTTGGCGCCGGGATAGCGGCACAAGTGGCCACATCCAATCCCGCCGGTTTTGAAGGATTGGTTCTGATTACCCCATGGGAAAATCTGGCTGCGTTGGTTAACGAAAATTTTGCCGGCATCCCTCTCTCTTTACTCTTGCGGGCGCGACTGGACACGATTGATGCGCTAAAGCACTATCCGGGAAACATTGTCGTCATCGGAGCAGAGAATGACACGCTGATTCCAGTCGCGCATGCAAGGACATTGGCTGGCTCACACACCGGCGTACACTATCTGGAGCTACTTGGAGCGGGCCACAATGACTGGTTCGACGCAATGAGCGTTGTACAATGGGACCAAGTGATATCGATGATGGCGGGCTCCCAGCCTCTCCGTCCACGCCAAAGCAGTAATGATTTCTAACGCCATCGTATGGACGGCGGGACGGGGGGGGCCTATGAAGTAATCGACTTACCGACCGCTTTCTTTTGCGCATCCGTAATTGTCCAGTAGTAAATCGTGCTGCCGTCGACCACTTCCGTCCTTTCCGGCGGCCACTCGTCACCCATGTCGAATGAGTGAGATACCACACGAGTACCCACCTTCAGTTGCTCCCATAATTGCGGGCGCAGCTTTCGATTAATACTGTTGAGCAGGTACAGTGTCACGACCGTGGCGTCGGATAAATCCGACTGGAACAGGTCGCCGACCGTAAATTTTGTCCTGTTTGTGACACCCGCCTTCTTCGCGTTGGCTTTTGCGTCCGATATTCGTTTCGGATCGATATCGATGCCGATGCCGCGCGCACCGTATTTCTTTGCGGCCGTGACGACCATGCGCCCGTCGCCACACCCGAGATCGTACAGCAGGTCTTTTTTAGAGACCTTCGCCATTTCCAGCATCTTGTCAACGACGGGTTGCGGCGTCGGCACATAGGGAACATCGAGCACCGGTGGTGTCGCGTACTGTGCAATCGCAGGAAGGCTGGTAAAACCGGACGCAAAAGCGACGGCGCATACTTTCAATGCATTGCGGCGCTGTTCAAAGAATAGGGTGGACTTGTCGCGTGATGGCATGTTTTCCTCGTGAATGAAGAATCGTATGCAAGAGAATGGCCTGCAAGCACTCGTCGCTTCTACGAGAACTGGGAAAGCAAGAGAACCTGGTTGAAGTGATCCTACGGCGACAAGAAATGACAAGATTGATAAAAAATAAATTCTGGCGCTATGTCGGGTGAAGTTGCCCGGAATCATTAAAGACTGTTTACGACTTTTGATGTTCGATCATCGCTGCCTGAATATCATCCGGGATCGGCTGCGAACTAACTTGCTGCGGCCGTGCCTATAAAAATAAGACATCCCAAGGAAAGGTACATCATGAAAACCCCATCCGGCGATACGCGGCTTGCACAGCCTGCAGACGAAGAAATAAAGGTGCACGGCGATCAGCTGAAGAAGCAGGTGGAAGCAGCGGCAGGTGGAAAGACCCAGGAGAATCAAGGACCGCAATCAGAAAATATCCAGGATAACGAAAGCAGTAAATCGGCATGAGATGGAGAGAAGCTGTTTCGGTCTTCACGGGCAAGCGGTGTTTGTATCTCTTGCGAAAGGGAAGGAAGCGTCCAAGCATGTGGCGAGGATGCGGATTGCCGATGATTTTCCTTCAACGGGCAGCGAGGTTCGAGGAACCATTCGATCAGGCAGAACTCCATGGAGCTGTATGCATATACAGTGCATGGGATACGACGTGTTTCCCATCTAGAACTGATGTTTCAAATGGAGATCGGCATGGATAAGCAAACTCAGGCAGAAGCAGAAAACAGCAACATGGTGAAGGACCCGAAGAACTGGACTACAGGGGGCGAGCCGATGACAGGCGCCCAGAAGTCTTACCTGAAAACGCTTTCAGAGGAGGCGCACGAAGACCTGGATGAAAACCTTACGAAAGCTGAAGCGTCCGAGCGTATCAATGAACTGCAGGAAAAGACCGGGCGCGGTCAGCCGGACGGCAATCAAAAGCAGTGATTGCCTGAACAGACGTAGTGACTGTCCTCTGGCACGCCGCTTCGGATGATTATGCGGAAGCTATCCGGATTCTCTTTGTCAACAGCGCATTGAATCCGGATAGCCAATCTTGCAAATCCGCGAATGCTTTATCGGGCGCGCAAGTGGGCACTGATCTTCAGGTATCAACCGGCAACGCTCGACCAAAGCCTCGCGATCACGCGAAATCGTGGCCGGCCAAAAATTGAGCCGACATGGTTTGATACCAACAAAGCTCTTGCCATTGCTTATCGGCGTCCTGGTTGGACAGCGACCTCCAGGTATCAAACTCGCTTTTCTCCCGCAAACCCAAACATGCAATTCCGAAGAGCCGAAGCGAAACGTCGCCGAGGATGCGCACGCGTTCGGGCCATAGACATCATCGGGCTCAAACATCATTGCAGAGATCGAACTTCCCGATCGATTGGTACAATCCATCGGGAAACAATGCAGTTCCTGCCGTGGATAATGTGCATTCCAGTACTTCAAAGCCAGACGGCAGTTCCGCGATAAGCACCGCAAACCCCGATTTCCTCACGCCACTGCACGATGCCGCACTTGCTCGACAATCCTTTTTACTATCTCGATAATTTTCACCAGATAGTGGAGTGGGTTCGTGGCCGCTACAGCCACCTGCTGAGCCACGACGAGCATCGATTCGTCGAACGCCTTGTCGCCATGCCGCAGGCATCCCGAGCGCTGCTTGTCCGGATGGTGATGCGCAAAGGGCCGGTGTTCCGGGCCAGCCGCCTGTGCTATGACGAAATCGGTTGCGCCCGCACGGCGGTGAGGCCGCTGGTGGAGCAGGGATGGGTCAGCGAACATTTCCCCTTATCGCTTGACCAGGTATTTAGCCTTTTGACCAAGTCCGAAGTTTTGTCCGCCTTCCGTCTGCCTCGCACGAGAGCTTCTGAGAAGAAAGCGGCGTTGCTTGACGCGTTGCGCCCGGAATACAGCACGCCGCGCTGCTTCGCCGAGTGGTATCCGGAGTCGGATGACTGCGCGTATCAAGTCATGATCGAGCCGTTGTGCGAGCGGTTGAAGCTGATGTACTTTGGCAACTGCGCGCAGGATTGGTCCGAATTCACGTTGTCCGATCTCGGCATCAACAAGTACGAAACAGTTGATCTGACGATGGCATCGCATGCATTCCAGTCGCCCGAAGACATTGATTGCTACCTTCGGCTTCATAAGCTCCGGGAACGTCTGGAGGCGGGTGAGGCCGCAGGCGCCGTCCTGTCCGATATGCCCGACCGTGTTGCCGGCAATGATTGGCTGGAAAGCCGGAGGGCAAGGCTGCTGCTCATGATCGCGCAACAGCAGGAACGCGACGGCGAAACCGACAATGCGCTGCTTGCCTATTCGTCCTGCGCCTATCCGGGTGCGCGTATTCGCGTGGTTCGAATCCTGGAGCGCAGCGGGAAAATCGACCTGGCCTATGCACTGGCACAGGAAGCGGAGCGCAAGCCGGAAAGCGAGGCGGAATTGCAGCAACTCATGCGCATCCTGCCGAGGCTTCAGCGGAAACTCGGCCTGGAAAAGATCGGCCGGCGCGCCATACCTGCCGTCGATCGTATTGATTTGACCTTGGTCCAACCCGCTGCGGCTTACTCGGTCGAATTGCTGGTTGCAGGCCACCTGGCTGCCCCCGATGCGCCGGTCTTTTATGTGGAAAATACACTCATCAATTCCCTGTTCGGCCTGCTGTGCTGGACTGCCATCTTCGCACCCTTGCCTGGTGCGTTCTTCCATCCATTTCACAGCGGTCCGGCAGATTTGTATCGTGCGGACTTCCATCAAAGGCGCGAACATCTGTTCGCCACATGCCTGGCACAACTTGACTCGGACGAATACAGGCAGACCATCCGGCATCACTTCGCGGTGAAATGGGGATTGCAATCGCCCTTCGTCTCGTGGGGCAACTTAAGTGTCGAATTGCTCAACCTCACCCTGGATTGCATTCCTGCGAGCCATCTGAAGAAGCTGTTCGAGCGAAAGCTGCTGGATATCAAGGCCAATCGCGCCGGCTTGCCAGATCTGATCCAGTTCTGGCCCGCCGAGCGCCGCTACCGCATGATCGAAGTGAAGGCGCCAAATGATCGCCTCCAGGACAACCAGGTTCGCTGGCTGGAGTATTGCGTTACCCATGAGATACCCGTCGGCGTGTGCTATGTGGACTGGATGAAGGAGCCGGCGTGACATACCGTGTCGCGGTGCGGGCCCTGACCGAGTTCACAGCCAAGGAGGGCGACCTGGATCTGCGCTTCACGCCGTCGCCGACCGCGCAGGAAGGAATCGCGGGACATTCTGTCGTGACGGCTCGTCGTGCGGAAAGCTATCAGCGGGAGGTGCCGCTTTCCTTCGTCTATAAGCATCTGCTGGTAAGCGGACGTGCCGATGGCTATGATCCGGTTCAAAACCGGGTGGAGGAAATCAAGACCCACCTTGGCGACCTGGCGTCCATGCCCGGAAATCATCGTTCGCTGCACTGGGCACAGGTGAAAGTATATGGATACCTCCTATGCGAAAAACTGGGCCTGGAGCGGGTGACACTTGCGCTCGTCTATTTCAATATCGCGACGCAGCACGAAACCATCCTTGAACAACCGCACACCGCGGCGGACCTGAAGACGTATTTTGAGGAGCAGTGCGAGCGCTTCTTGTCCTGGGCGGAGCAGGAACTGCAGCACCGGTCTGCGCGCGATGCCGCTCTCACCGCACTGCGCTTTCCGCACGGTGAATTTCGTGAAGGCCAGCGCTATCTGGCCGAGTCGGTATTCCGGGCGGCCAGCACGGACCGTTGCCTGATGGCGGAGGCGCCGACGGGAATCGGTAAAACCATCGGCGTCCTGTTCCCGTTACTGAAAGCCAGTCCGAGAAAGGACATCGACAAGATCTTCTTTCTCGCGGCAAAAACACCGGGGCGGCGCATCGCATTGGAAGCACTCGCAAGGATCCGGCAGGGCGAGCCTGACTTGCCCATGCGCGTTCTCGAACTGATTGCCCGCGACAAGGCATGCGAACATCCGGATAAAGCCTGCCATGGTGAATCCTGCCCGTTGGCGGAGGGCTTTTATGACCGCTTGCCGAAGGCACGCGCATCGGCACTGAGCGTCGGACAGAGAACGGCACTCGACCGCGACACACTGCGGACCGTCGCTCTGGAACATCAGGTCTGCCCTTATTACCTGAGCCAGGATCTGGCACGCTGGTGCGACGTCGTGGTCGGCGACTACAACTACTACTTCGACAGCAGCGCCTTGCTCTACGCCCTGACCGCGGCGAATCAGTGGCGCGTGGGCGTACTGATCGACGAGGCGCATAACCTGGTGGAACGCGCGCGAAAAATGTACACGGCGGAGCTTAACCAGACGGCGCTGCATTTTCTTCGTCAATCGGCGCCGGATAAGTTGAAGCCGAGCCTCGACAAGCTGAACCGGAGCTGGAACGCACTCAACAAGGAACAGCAGGATGCCTACCATGCCTATCCGGACATACCGGACGCGTTCGTCCGGGCGCTGAAACTCGCGACCGGCGCGATGACCGACTACTCCGCAGAAAATCCAGGCCACGTCGACAGCGATCTGCTGGATTTCTACTTCAACGCGCTGCATTTTTCACGCTTGCAGGAAACCTTTGATGCGAACTCGCTGTTCGACATCACGATCGGAACCTATGGTCGTTCACGCCGGTCGGTCCTCTGCATCCGCAATGTCGTTCCGGCACGATTTCTCGCGCCACGTTTTGCCGAAGCCCGATCGGCGACCTTGTTTTCCGCGACCATGAGCCCTTGGAATTACTTCACCGATATGCTGGGTTTGCCTGAAACCACCGCTTACATCGACGTCGAGTCGCCTTTCAAGGCGGAGCAGCTATCGGTGCACATTGCCGGGGACATTTCTACCCGCTATCAGCATCGCGACCAATCGCTTTCCGCGATCGTGTCGCTGATCGCAGGACAATTCGATAAACGTCCTGGAAATTATCTGGCTTTCTTCAGCAGCTTCGAATATTTGCAGAAGGTCGCCGAACTTTTCCGCATGCGCCATACGCATATACCGATCTGGGAACAGGCCCGCAACATGCATGAGAACGAACGGACGCAATTCCTTGAACGCTTTGACCAGGGCAGCGCGGGGATCGGATTCGCGGTACTGGGCGGCCCGTTCGCGGAAGGTATCGACCTGCCGGGCAATCGGCTGATCGGTGCGTTCGTCGCGACACTCGGACTGCCGCAGATAAATCCGGTCAACGAGCAGATTCGCGAACGGATGCAAACGATTTTTGGCGCCGGTTACAACTATGCGTATCTGTATCCCGGGCTGCAAAAGGTTGTCCAGGCTGCCGGACGGGTAATACGGACACAGTCGGATCGCGGCAGCGTGTTTCTGATTGACGATCGATTTGCGCGGCCGGAGGTACTCGACCTTCTGCCGCGCTGGTGGCACGTCGAGAAGGGCAGTGCGACCACTTCTCGTCATGAAACGAGCGATACGACCGGCGGTTAGATCGATGCGTAAGCCGACGAAATCCGTTGCTGACGTCCCGCCGCGGCGCCGGTCATGCTGGAGGCGGGCGTCCTTCGTACCATTTCCCGCATCTCCGCCTCCCGGGCATCTTTGTTTCTAATAGTAGAGTCGGCCGGTTGCCCCGATTACGCCGATATCCAGGTATTGAGACCCGTTGCGGTTGGTTTCGGTGAAGCTGATCGGATGGCCGCCGAGCCTGAAGCTATCCATGGACGTCAATGCCTTGGTGATTTTTTCGGAGGTGGGATTGGGGCCTGCCATCCGAATCGCTTCCACAAGCAGGCGCGAGTTCATATACGTTTCAAAATTGGTGGCATTCGAGCTGATGCCTTTGCCGTAGCTGCTTTTCAGGAACGCCTGGAAATCCTTCGCCAGCGGCAGGGAGGTCGACTCCGGATTGGGAACGACCTGGCTGATACCCATCCCGCGAACACGCTTGTCGCCCGCCGCCTCGACCAGTGCCTTGACCGGCACGAAGGACAAGGTGAAGATTTGTGCGGCGCCAACCGGTGCGTCATACATCCGCATGAACCGGATGACGGCTTCCGGTACGCCCATCAGGAAGATCGCCTGCGGCTTTGCGTCGATGATTTGTTTGGCGTGCTGGGCGAAGTCGGTTTCGCCCGGCTTGTAGGGGGTTTTATTGATGACCTCGAATTTGAACTGTTCCGCAGCCTTGGCGATGCTTTGATTGATTCCGGCACCAAAACCATCGTCCTGGTACAGAACTGCCACGCGCTTCAAGCCGACGGTCGACACGAGGCGCGATATCTTCATGATCTCGTCCGTATACGTTGCGCGGGTATGGAAAATCATCTCCGATCCGGGGCCGCGGATAACCTCCGCGCCGCTGAACACGCCAACCAGGGGCACCTTGTGCTTGGCAAGCACGCCGGATTTGATAATGCCGATCGTATTGGCGGTTCCCACCGCATTCATCATGGCGACGACGTTGTCCTTCGTGATCGCTTCTTCCACCAGCCCGGCCGTCTTTTTCGGATCGTATTGGTCGTCCTTGATTACGCGCTTCAGGGTATTGCCGTTGATGCCGCCCTTATCATTGATCATGTCAAAGTAGCCGCTCACCACCGCGGTACCTTCGACTCCTGTCGTGGCGTTCGGGCCGGTCAGCCCCAGTACGGATCCGATCCTGACTTCTCCCGCTTGCGCGGTATTAACGACGCAAACTGCATAGAGTGCTGCAATGACGCTTCTGACCAACATTTTGTCTCCTCGAATACTGCCGTTTCGGTAATCGCTTCTTTTTTTCAGGGCATAACCACGCCGCGAAGGACGAAGAAATGTTTAAGGTAAATACCCAGCCGGGAAATTATCAAATAATTTTCCTTTAAGCAATATTTGGTTTGGAGCGACTGCTCTAGCGGTAGAAATGAGACAGGACGTTCACATGCATGGGGTTGGCGAGCGGGATGCCCAGCGATCTGCGACCGATGGGATGTCAGGAAAAGCGGTCAGGCGCCGACGTTTATTTCGGCTTGCCGGAAACAAGTTCGATGCGGCGCTGGATGCGCGCGTAGGCATCCAGCGCGCCGGCTTGCTGGGCACGCTGAGCTTGCACGCCAAGCCAGGCGAGCAGCGGCCTGCGCCATCCCTGGGACGAGGCAGTCTCGGTCGCGATTTCCATATCGGCAGGCGTCAGTCGTCCATACTGCAGCAACGCGCCGGCCGCGACCAGGCGGGAAAACGGGTCTTCGATATCGCCGAGAATAGTTTTGCCGGCTCCAGGCCCATTTACCACAGCGCGGTGATGAGCCGGCAGCAATGCGGGGTCGACATCTTGCCAACGCCCGGCAATGTATGCGGCATAGGTGCGTTCCGCCGGCCCGACATCATCCGCGATCGCCTGGAAGCCGGTGCACGGCCCGATCTCGAGGCTGGCAACGCGTGCTGCGCAGCGAATCAGTTCCGCCTGAGCGACCAGGTCGGCGCGGCCGGTTGCCGCCAACTCGGTACGCGCCCGTGCGAACTCGAGGTCGGCCACCCGCGTATTGCCACTCAGGTATGCGGAAGAGAAGCTTTGAAGCGACGATGAAGCACTCGACTGCCAGGCAGGTGGGGCCGGGGTGCTTGAGCATCCTGTAAGCACGGTCGCAAGCAGGAGTGAAAGGGAAGAAAACAGGATTTTCATGGCAATTTCATTTCCGTAGAGCGGGCGAACGGCCATTTGCGATTGACTTCATCGACCAGCGCCGTCACCTTGCGCAAGCTGGCTTCCACTTCGGCGCGCAAGGTGCCGAGGTCATCGGTGGCGATGCGTGCATTCGCTCCGACCGCCTGGGCCTCGGCAAGAACGGCGTCGACCTTCTTCAGTGTCGATCGTGCGTCGCCCAGCACATTGTTCAATTGTGCGATGCTGGCCTGCGCATCATCCATGACTCCTTGCTTGCCGAAGACACGCTGATCGGTCTTGGAGAGCAGTGTGTTGACGCGTTCGAGGGCGACAATCAGTTTTTTTGCTTCTTCGTCGCTGCCCAGCGCGCTGCCGAGAAGACCGTACCGGCCGTTCATCCGGGCGGTGGCCGTCTGCAGGTTGGCCAAACCGGTGTTGAGGCTGGATTCGGTTGCGGTCATGGCCTGGAGGTTCTCCAGCAACGCGCGCGCCGTTGCCACCAATCTCGGTATCTCGGCATTGGTATCGCCCCGCAGGACCGGACGTTCGGCGTTCGGCGGAAGGGGCGGATCGGTCAATACGCCGGAAAAGGCACGGATGCGGGTTTCGCCGACGAGGCCGCGTTCCATCGTGAACACGCTCGTGGTCCGCAGCCATTTTGCGTCCTTATCAGGAACATCGATCAGGATGCGTGCTCTGCCGTCCGGGGCAAGCTCGACACGTTGGACACGTCCGATTGGAAATCCGGAAAAGGTCATGTCCATGCCGACGATGACGCCTTCGGAGTCATCCGACACCAGCACCAGCCGCTGCGTGCTTTCGAATGCGCCCCGCGCATACATCACATACAGCAGGAAGCCCGCGATCAGGCTTGCCATCAGGATCAGCAGCAGGACAGCCTTGAATTGGACATTGGCCGGGACGGGAGAACCGGAAGGATCGGACGGACGTTCCATGTGGCGAGGCTCGGGTTAGATGTACTTGACTGCAAGCGATCCGGATTCAATCAGGAGCAGTATGAAAAAAAGACGCATCGCGCCGGGCTGCACCGTCGATAACGGCGACGCTTGGGCGACAGCGGCATGGCGCGGACGTTCAAGGATGGCCGCCATTGGTATGATGGCCACTGCCAGGCCGAAAAGCAGGGTCTTCAAGGCGAAACCAATGGTAACGACCGGATCGAATACACGGCCGACGGTGCGGGTGTAGTCTACCAATCCCCATGGGGACAGGCCGTAGACGTTGAGGTAGGCCAGGACGAGGACCACCGCGCTGCTCATCAGGGCAAGGCTGAAGACGGAAAAGACGTTCGCAATCACTTCCGGCACGACGTCCACATGGAAATTCAGTGTTGAATCGGATGCCTTCCGGGAGACCGCGTCGGTGGCGATCGGAATCGCGCCCGCATTGAATGCAAGCCCGGCGCGCAGTGCTACGAAAAGGGCCGCGCTGAGCGGAATCAGCTCCAGCACAAGGACCCGCACCATCATTTCCAGCGCATATTGCGACAGCCCGTAGCTGAGCGCGGTGACGACCACGATTCGGATCAGCACCAGGCTGACAAGCATGCTGGCCAGCGTGAACCAGAGCAATACCCGCCAGGTGCTGGTGTAGATATGCGAAGCGATCAGGATGCGGTTGCCGCGACGGTACGTCGACGGCGACAGCGCGATGACGAGCGCGCCGGCGCCAAAGAGCGCCAGGAACCACCAGCTCGCCAGCTCACGGCGGCAGATCGCTTCCCATCGACGGGGTCTGAGGTAGGTATGAGGGCTTGAAAACATGGACGAATGATAGCCCAAGCATCTGCCGCCCAAAAAGATTGTTTCGACCGGTCACGATTGCGAAGTGAAGAGGAGGGGAGGATGCATTGGTGAGCATGCAATTCTGCGGATCTCACCTCTTTTCGCTCCGCCTGACGGTTATAAGGATTGAAAGAACCGTGCCGCAAGGGCATAGCAGAAGGGCGGGGCGAGAAAATGGTCGTCGGCGCCGGGATAGGACGCCGCCAACTGCGCAAACCCGCCATGCAGGAGATCGCCCGACGGCCCGGCCGGCAAGGTGGCTCGATCGCGCAGGTCGAACGCGGGTACCGTCACACCGCGCGTGGCGAAGTAAGTCGAGGCCTCAACCGTGTTGCCGAAATAGACCATGCTGTCCCGGGATGCGCCGCATAAGGCCATCGCGGCTTTCGGTGTCCAGTTCAGCAGGTCGTTTTGCATGATCGCCTGCCGGAATGGGCTGGAACGGTGCAATCTGAAATCTTCGCGCAGGGTATCGCGGGTTTCGTTCCTGATGAGGAAGGGCTGGCCGTCACCGTTGTCGAACAGGTTGCCCGGCAGGAGAGCCGCCTGCGCCCTGTCATCCAGGAGGGATGGAAACCATGTCTCTACTGTGGCTGCATAGGGAAGTTCATAAAAATCGTCCGGTTGTTGATACAGGCCGCCGTATGATTTTTGATAACTGGTGACGATCAACGGGATCAGGGTAGTGGCGCCGAGATTGACCTTGCCATCGATGACGGTTTTCGCAAAGTTGGTCAGCGAATACGACCCGGACATCGGCATTGATCCTGTCACGCTGAATTCCGCTGCGTAATCGCGTTCGATGGCGCGATGGGCCGCCATCGCAACAAATCCGCCCTGGGAGTAGCCGGCGATGAACAGCTTCCTGGAGGCGACAGCGCCGGTTGACGACAAAACCGACTTGACGGCCCGGAGCGCATCCACCACATCGATGGCCTGCGCTTCGGCATTCTGGTAGGGGTGGTAAGTGGCGCGTGAACGGTCATATCCGACGTAGTTGGGCGCGACGACGATATAGCCTTGCGATGCGAAAAACGCACTGACATCGAGCGCATCCGTGTTCCGTATATGCGCCATGTTGAAGTCGCGCCGCGTTGCCGTTCCATGTGCATAAATGAGAATCGGGCGCTCCCCGCTGCACACGGCATCGGCGCCGCTCGGAATCAGCAATGCGGTGGTGGCATTGGTTGCTTCGCCGGCCCCGCCCTGGGTGTGGTACTCGACCGAACGATAGGTGACGTTGCATCGTGCGGTGCCTGTCAGAGCCTGGACGCCCGACATGGCGGTCACGCGATCGATGTCGGCTGCAGCCAGCGTGCCGGTCAACGTAGGGGCGCCGATTACCCGGCCGCGCGTGGAAGTCGATGTGGCTGCTCCGTCTTCGCCGCCGCAATTCGCCAGCAGGGTGGCGCCCATCAATGCGATCGAAAGGCGTTTCCACAGGGTGTATGGTGTCCGCAAGCGCATGCATATCCTTTAGGTTCAATTGAAATTGAAAAGATTGTCGAGACTATTTGGCATGCTTGCCTAAACGACAATAGTTGCAATTATGACAGCAAAAGCGGGTAATTGACTGCCTGGTTCAACCGATCGCTCTTGCGGATATAGCATGGCCCGGAAATCAGCCACTGAGGAACGCCAGCCATGCGCATTCCGTGGTGCGAAGCCAGCGCGCACGCGGAGTGGTTCGCTCTCAAAATGGGTCAAAATCCCGGTCCGGGCGAATGGCATCAATGTCAAGTATGATCTGGGAAGTTACGGGTGGCGCCCCCTTGGCTGGTGCGCCACGTCACGAACAGAACAGCAGCACGACGGCCGACCCGGCCGCCACATCAAACAACGCCATCGAGATGAATTCGAACAAACCACTCCCGGACGGCCTGGTCGTCATCGCCAAACGCGAATGTCCTACCTGCTTGCTGGTCGAGCCGTTGCTGCGCGAACTGTCGCAGAGTGGCAAGCCGGTGACTGTCTATGTACAGGACGACCCCGGGTATGCCGCCGGACTCGAGAAGGTCATATTCGACGATACGCTGGAGCACTCCTATCGCCTCAATGTCGAAGTCGTACCTACCCTGATACGGGTCGAAAACGGCGTGGAGGCGGAGCGGACCTATGGCTGGCATCGGGAAGACTGGCAGCGCCTGACCGGACATCCGGGCCTCGGAAGCGACTTGCCGCTCGTGAGGCCCGGCTGCGGCTCCAAGACGCTCGAGCCGGGCCTTGCCGAAGAATTGTCGGTCAGGTTCGGAAACGTGGTGTTCACATCGCGCCCAGTGGAAATCAACGGGTCGGAGGATTTGCTGGAGGCCTGTTTCGAACGTGGGTGGACCGATGGATTGCCGGTGGTGCCGCCGACGCGCGAACGCGTGCTGCGGATGCTCTCCGGAACGACGCGTTCACCGGACGAAGTGATCGGTATGGTCCCGCCCGACCTGGTGGCATGCACGGTGGAGAAGGTCGCCATCAACGCGGTCATGGCCGGCTGCAAACCGGAATACATGCCCGTGGTTCTGGCAGCGGTCGAGGCGGCCCTGATCGATGAATTCGCGATGCACGGCATTCTGTGCACCACCATGTTCGCCGGGCCGCTGGTGATCGTGAGCGGACCGAAGGCGAAGGCGATCGGCATGAACTCCGGGGTCAATGCATTGGGGCAGGGCAACCGCGCCAATGCGACCATCGGCCGCGCCTTGCAACTGGTGATTCGCAATGTCGGCGGCGGCCGCCCCGGCGAACTCGACCGCGCCACCCTAGGCACGCCCGGCAAATACACATTCTGCTTCGCTGAGGCCGAGGACGGCGCATGGGAGCCGTTGTCCGTCGAACGCGGATTCGCCCGCGGCACATCGACCGTGACGCTCTTTGCCGGCGAAGGCGTGCAAGGTATCGTCGACCAGAAATCCCGCACGCCGGAGTCTCTCGCGCGCAGCTTCGCCTTGTGCCTGCGCGCGGTCGACCACCCGAAACTCGCGATGGCCGGCGACGCCGTCCTCGTTGTCTCGCCCGAGCACTGTCGCGTGTTCACCGAAGCCGGCTGGACCAAGGCACGCTTGCGCGAAGAATTGGAGCGCCTATTGCTCTTGCCGGGCGACGAAATGATCGTCGGCGCGGGCGGCATTGCGGAAGGCCTGCCGGTGGCCATGGCCGGGACGATGGTCCCTAAATTCCGCCCGGGCGGACTGTTGATCGTCCGCGCAGGCGGAACGGCCGGACTGTTTTCCGCTGTCATTGCCGGCTGGGCCGCCTCCGGTCCGGTCGGTTCCATCCCTGTCACCAAGGAGATTCTTGAATGAAAGAACCCACCATCCTCCTCGATCCCACGGCGGAGCGGTCGT
This sequence comes from Noviherbaspirillum sp., assembly GCF_036846085.1. Taxonomy (NCBI): domain Bacteria; kingdom Pseudomonadati; phylum Pseudomonadota; class Betaproteobacteria; order Burkholderiales; family Oxalobacteraceae; genus Noviherbaspirillum; species Noviherbaspirillum sp. The sequence goes on from NZ_DAIUCO010000048.1 coordinate 14,438, forward strand.
CCGCCATGCGTGCGCGGTTGTCGCGCCCCGCGGATCTTGCCGGTCTGACGGTCGGCATCCTCGATATATCCAAGGCGCGCGGCAACGTGCTCTTGGACCGTATCAGCGACCAGCTTGCAACCCGGGGCGTCAGCGTCAAGCGTTACCGCAAGCCGACCTTCACCCGCGTGGCGCCGACTGCGCTCAAGCAGCAGATCGCGTCGGAATGCCATGTCGTCATCGAAGGACTGGCCGACTGAGGGTCTTGCACGTCGTGCTGTATGCATGACATTGCAGACCTCGAAAGTCGAGGCATTCCGGGAGTTGCGATTGCATCCACCGAGTTCGAGCAGGCTGCCGCGCTGCAGTCGAAAGTGCTGGGTTTCGATCCGGCGATGGTATTCGTGCGCCATCCGATACAGGACCGCACCGATGACGAGTTGCGGGCACTTGCCGACCAGGCGCTCGAAGCAATCCTGCGAGGCATCACCTCGGGCTGATCATGGCGATGGCTGGATATGAGTGCGGTCGATTTTCCCCGCCGCATTCATCTGCCGTCAGTCGATAGCGTCCTCCGCTGGCCGGCTGTGGATGCGTTGGTATCGGCGCACGGCCGCATGGTCGTCGTCGGCGCGGCGCGCGACGAACTGGCGGCCCGGCGCGCCGCACGAGAAAGCGGCTCCGATGCGGATATCGCGGCGGCCATTGCGGCACGGTCGCTGGCGATCGTCGAGCCATCGCTGCGAAGGGTCATTAACCTTACCGGTACCGTTCTCCACACCAATCTCGGACGGGCTCCCCTGCCGCCCGAAGCCATCGAAGCGATCGTGAAGGTGGCTTCCGGTGCCACGAATCTCGAATTCGATCTGGCGACAGGCAAGCGAGGCGACCGTGATGATCACGTGGAAAACTGGTTGCGCCGCCTGACCGGCGCCGAAGCCGCAACGGTCGTCAATAACAATGCGGCCGCAGTGCTTCTGACGCTCAACGCCCTTGCGTCACGCAAGGAAGTGATCGTCTCTCGCGGCGAACTGGTCGAAATTGGCGGCGCTTTCCGCCTGCCGGACATCATGGCCCGGGCAGGCTGCAAGCTGCGGGAAGTCGGCACCACCAATCGCACACACCTGACCGATTACCGGGATGAGATCGGTCCGCGCACCGCCTTGCTGCTCAAAGCGCATACCAGCAACTACCGGGTGGAAGGATTTACCGCTTCCGTCCCAGAAACGCAGCTAGCGGCGTTAGCCAGGGAAAGAAATCTGCCATTCGTGGTCGATCTCGGCAGCGGGACCCTCGCCGATCTGTCGCGCTTTGGCCTGCCCCATGAACCGACGCCGGCGGAGACGCTGGCGCACGGCGCGGATATCGTCACCTTCAGTGGCGACAAGCTCCTCGGCGGCCCGCAGGCGGGCATCATCGTCGGGCGCGCCGATCTTGTCACGCGCATCAAGAAAAATCCGATGAAACGCGCAATGCGGTGCGACAAACTCACCATCGCTGCCCTGGACGCGGTATTGCGCTTGTATGCCGACCCGGATCGGCTTGCACAGCGCGTGCCGGCGATCCGGCTTCTGACACGCCAACCGGAGGACATCGCCACGATGGCCGAGCGGGTTATGCCGGCGGTAGCGAAGTGGCTCGGCGCGCAGGCCGTGGTCGATATGCTGCCTGTCCAAAGCCAGATCGGCAGCGGCTCATTGCCGATAAACCTCTTGCCGAGCATCGCGCTGCGAATCGCACCGCAGGGAGGCAAGCGCGCGTCGGGAAGGGCGCTCGACCGGATTGCCGCGGCGTTCCGGGGGGTGCCTGTCCCGGTAGTCGGGCGCATTTCGGACGGAGCATTCCTGCTCGACCTGCGTTGTCTCGAAGACGAAGCGGAATTCCGAATGCTCTTCGCCGGCGAGGCTCGCCTGTGATCATTGCCACCGCCGGCCATGTCGACCATGGCAAGACATCGCTGGTGAAGGCGCTGACGGGCGTCGATACGGATCGCCTGAAAGAAGAGAAACTGCGCGGCATGTCGATCGAACCGGGTTTTGCGTATGCCGATCTCGGCACCGGCATTCCGATCGGTTTCGTTGATGTGCCGGGACACGAACGCTTTATACGCAATATGCTAGTCGGCGTCGCCGCCGTCGATTTCGCGTTGCTGGTAGTCGCCGCCGACGACGGCCCGATGCCGCAAACCATCGAGCATCTCTCCATACTCGACCTGCTCGGCATCACGCACGGCGCGATTGCGTTGACCAAGATCGACCGCGTTCCCACCTCGCGCAGCACCGAGGTGCAAGAAGAGCTGGCAAGCGTGTTGAAAACGACCGCATTGCACCAGGCGCCAATCTTCCCGGTAGCCGCACCACTGGGCATCGGCATGGAGGCCTTGCGAAGTCATCTTGCCGGGATAGCACAAACGTTGCCGTCACGGCGATCAGGCGGGAACTTCCGGCTCGCCGTCGACCGCAGCTTCACATTGGCCGGAGCCGGTTTGGTTGTCACCGGCGCAGTCGCTTCCGGCACCATTCGCGTCGGCGACGATCTGCTTGTCTCGCCGCAAGGGGTGCCGGCACGTGTACGCGGCATCCATGTGCACAATCGCGTGGCGAACGAAGCGAGCGCGGGTTGGCGCTGTGCGTTGAACCTCGCCGGGACGGATTTGAAACGCACGGCCATCGAACGGGGCAATTGGATCGTCGCACCGCCGGCGCATATGTCGACATATCGCTGCGACGCACGCATCACGTTGCTCTCCTCGCAAGAAAAACCTCTTGTGCATTGGACGCCGGTGCATCTTCACTGCGGTGCCGCTTCGGTGAATGCCCGCGTGGCACTGCTGGAGGGGCATCTCCTCGTCCCTGGAAAGTCGGGAATGGCCCAACTCGTGGTGGATGAGCCGATTCATATGCTGCGAGGTGATCGGTTTATCCTGCGTGACCAGTCCGCGCAGCATACGATCGGCGGCGGCATCGCGCTCGATCCCTTTGGGCCTGCACGGGGCAGGGCGAAACCGGAACGCCTCGCGTACCTGGCCGCCATGGAAAAGGGCACGCCGCAGGAGGCGCTTGATATCCTGCTTGATGAGCAGGCCGATGGCGTGGCAATCGATGGGTTCGCACGCGCATGGAATCTGACAGAAGAGGAAACATCCAGGCTTGTTAACCTGAAGCCGATCGCGCGGTTCCGCAATGCCGGCGCCGTGCTTGCAGTGCCGCGCTGGCGCTGGCAGGAGATGCGCCACCGGCTGGAAGCGGCCCTTGTCGGTTTTCATGCCGAGCAACCCGAGGCTGTCGGGCCGGCCGAGGCGACGCTTGCCGAGCGGTTCGATATGCGAACATTCTCGCGGGCCTGGCGGGGCGCATTGAAATCACTTGGCGAGGAGGGCATCATCAAGCGTGAAGGCATTTGCTTGCGTCTCGCCACCCACCGGCCGAAGCTAACCGATGCCGATAGCGTGCTGCTTGAACGTGTGAGCACCCTGTTGCGCGCGGCCGGGTTGCGCGCGTTGGCGGCCGGCGAGCTTGCGAAGGATCTCGGCATGCCGCTATCGACGCTTGTCGTATTCCTCGACAAAGTCAGTCATCTTGGTCACTTGGTACGGGTGTCCAGGAACCGCTTTTTTCTGCCGGAGGCGATAGATCAACTTGTCGATGTTGCCGTCACGCTCGCCAGTGAGTCGAAAGACGGTCTCTTCGATGCGGCCGCATACCGCGACCGCTCCGGTATCGGACGAAACGTGACGATCGAGGTACTGGAATTCATGGATCGTGCGCGCATCACCCGGTATGCTGGCGGCGTGCGCAGTGTGGTTTCATAGACGCCTGCCACCAGTGGCAGGCAGATTGCAGTTCAACGGAAGGGAATCGTATCCCGGTGGAGCGCCCGGACTTCAAATCCGGCGAGACGCGCGAGGCGTGTCTGGTGGGTTCGACTCCCACTCCCTTCCGCCAAACCCCGGCGTCGACGACTCGATTACCTGCTCGATCCGGCGATTGGTTCCTCTAGAAGCGCGTTGCCGTCGTCGTTGTCGACGACGTTCCGGTCCCGAATCCGGTATTCGAGGTGCCGACTCCCGAGCTTCCCAATCCGCTCGAACCGGAACCGGTTGTTCCAAAGCCGGATAGCCCGGAGCCGCTGGTGCCGGTACCGAACGAGCCGCCGATAACGCCGCTGCCAGTCGTACCCATCCCTCCCGTACCGGTGCCGATCGTGCCTGTTCCTACCGTGCCCAAACCCGTGCCGGTCGTCCCAAGTCCGCCGATGCCCGTGCCGGTGTTCCCGGTCCCGATCGTCCCACCGCCGGTTGTGCCGATTCCGGTTGACCCGACACCGGTGCCGACGTTGCCGTTACCCACGGCACCGTTGCCGGTCGTTCCCGTGCCGATACCCGCGCCTCCTGTAAGTCCCGGTCCGGTGGCGCCGACCGGCAGCGTGGGCGTGGTGCCACCCGTTGTGATGTTGTCATCGTCGTCACCTCCGCCGCAGGCAGCCAGGACGGCGACAGCAATGACTATCGATGCACCGCGGGCAACGGTCCGAATGTTTAAGGGTTTCATGATGATGCCTTTGGAAGATTGGAAAAGCGTGTTTCCGAAGGGGCCGACACGTTAGAGCAGGTGTTATGCATCGATCGTGCCAGGAAAACAAGCATGCATATAGCCAAGCAAATACGTTGCATTTCTGTCCGCCTGGTAGAGAAACGGAGGAATTCCGAAGCTCGAGGAGCATATATTTTCGGGCTGCACCGGTCTCGTCGTCACTGACGGGAATCGCCGCAACAACCAGCCAGGTTCGTTATGCGCGATACGTAAGAAGTACAAACACATCTGGCAATCGTCCGTTTCGCGGTTTTCATGTCGATGCGTGACCTGCTAGATACAATAAGCGGATGATTCGTGAAACTTCATTGGAAAGCTGATGTTCAAAGCGCTTTTATAGTGTTTTCAGCAACCGTGAGGTGAATACCATGCAACCGATTTCCGAAGTCATGACGCGAGAAGTGTCGGTGCTGTCGCCCGACGACAATTTGACGCAAGCCGCGCAAATGATGCGCGATTTGAATGTTGGAGCACTGCCGGTATGTGATGGCAAGCGCCTGGTTGGCATGCTGACCGATCGCGACATTACCATCCGGGCCGTCGCTGAGGGAAAATCGCCCTCGGATGTTCGTGCCTCCGATGTGATGACCGATCAGGTGCTCTGGTGCTTTGAAGATCAGACTGTCGGTGAAGTGTTGCAGCAAATGGGCGATCAGCAAATCAGAAGACTGCCTGTCGTCAGTCGGAACATGGAGTTGGCCGGGGTTGTTTCGTTAGGCGACCTCGCAACACGTCAACCGGCTCAAACCGATAGCACCCTGGAAGATATTTCCGCACCGGTACCGCCATCCCGGCCCAGTACCGGCAAACAGCCGACACAGCATTGAACAGTACGGAAACCACGGTTTCCTTCGTCCGCAAATGGTTGAGTTATAAAAGCATCAAGGGCAATGCGGGTGTTAACGGCATTGCCTGCGCTCCTCTCTTCGCGAGATTTCTTTCCGCTTCCTGTATCCCAACGTTCCACGCAATATGAATCTCGAATCCGGCACTCGGATCTGATTGCGCTTCTCCATCCTTGCACGATCCCCGCCCCCCACTAAAGAACGTCCTGCCGTTACCAAAGCGCCATAATTCGCGCAAAAATTAAAAAACAGGCAACTTTAGTTGTTATTTTGTCTTAAAGAATGCTTTTTTTAGCAACATTACCCAAACAACAACTTATATAAGATGCAATAATTGACTTGCCGTCAATCATTATGATGTTCGGATCCCAGCCTGAGCCGATCTGCTTATTCAAGGTGTCATGTATTGAGACTGGAGTTCCTTTTCCGAAAGTAGTGCTTTCTTTAGGAGTCATGCAATGAACGATCTATCGCTTAGCGCCACTCGTCGCGCTCATGCTGAAACAAACGTACAGCTTCATGGTGTTTTTCCTGAATACGCGATGAAAGAAGAAAAGCTGCCTTTTACGGTCAAGCTGGTCCACAACGATGATGAATTGCAAAAGGCCGTCGATATTCGACACGCCGCTTACCAGCGACATGTTCCTGTATTCGCCGAAAAGTTAAAGACGCCAGAGCCGACCGACAAAGAGGCTGGTGTCATCATCCTGCTCGCCGAATCCAAGCTTGACGGATCGCCGATTGGCACAATGCGGCTCCAGACAAACATCGACAAGCCGCTTCCGCTGGAACAGTCCGTGACGTTGCCCGATTGGCTCGCGTCCAGGACGCTCGGCGAGGCGACACGGCTCGGCGTCAGTGGCAGCCAGGCGGGACGTCTGGTCACGGCGGCTCTGTTCAAGGCTGGGCTTCACTATTGTTTCCAGACCGGAATTGAATGGATCGTGGTCGCGGGACGTTCGCCGATCGACCGCCAGTATGAGCGGCTTATGTTTGATGATGTATTCCCCAATCTGGGCTACGTCCCGCTGAAACATGCCAACAATATGCCGCACCGGATCATGTCGATTGAGATAGGGCAGATCGAGCCGCGCTGGGGAAGGGTGAATCATCCCCTTTACAACTTCTTTTTCCGCACTTTTCATGAAGATATACGCATAAATAACAACTTTCTGGTCAGAAATGCCCTTGAAGCGTAATAAAAATGGCACGTCCATACGGAAACGTTTATTATTGATTTTTCGCAACATTTTGCTGCCTTGATTAGTCTTGCCGCAAAGATTGGTTTATGTGCAAGCGTTTGAAGGCAGCAAGTTCTTACTTGGGCATTCACTCGTGGTTACGTAAAACAATCGAACATGGACGATTCATCTAAAGGCAGGCAGCACTGCGGCATACGGTTGCACCGTATTCTTGATCGGGCGCTCGCTTTTTCGTCCAGCCATGTTTATCGTTTCTGATCCTCGTGATTTCTGTCGTCGCCTTGGTCGCATGGGAGAAACACCAGCCGCAGCGCGACGCCTTTCCGCTGACCATACGCGTTCTGCCGGAAGGGAACTCACCGCTCACCCTGGACAAGGCATTGGCGCAGTTGAGCTCGGTGCGCGAAGTGGCGCACTTCGATACAGGGCTGTCCGAAGTTCCCTTCTGGTTCAGCCTCACCGTTCCTCCATTACCGGACGGGAGGGCGTCGACGGTTGAATTCCCGTCACGCCACACCCAAAGCATGGCCTGCTGGGATACGCAGGCGCGCTTCGAGCTGGGAGCAGCTAGCCGTTCCACCGTCAGCGGGAAGATGTCGCATGCGAAAGGGGGATTCGCCCTCGCTCTCGATCCCAATAACACGGACGTCAGCATCATCTGCCACGCATCCTTTGTCGGACCGGCACGCATCTCCGCATCGCAATGGTCTGCGTCCAGCTTGCGCATGAATACGGAAGAGTTTTTCAGGGACTCCGGACTTATGGACGGCGGCCTCGTTATGCTGGCCCTCTTCATGACCATCACGGCGTACATCAACCGTGAACGTACTTATCTGCTGTTTGCGGCGTGGCTGATCGTTTCGCTTCGCATGGCTGCATTGTCGGGTGGATGGGATACGCAATGGTTGGGACGAACCATTCCGGCACAATGGCTGTACCACGGAAGGCTGTTCACACTAGCCCTGTATTTCACATTAACCATCGCATTGTTCAAGACGCTGTTCCGTACCCACCTCAAAAAAGTGGGTTACGCATTCCTGCTGCATTATGCACAGTGGGCTTGCGTGCCCCTGCTGGTCATGTCATTGACGATGTCATACCAGACGTTCTTGCCGATTTACTGGACTGCAGCAAGCGTTCTGGCCGCTGTGCTTGTTTTTCTTCTTGCCCGTATTCTGGTCATCGCACCCTCGTCGATGGCGATCTGGTACGCGGCGTCGCTCGGGGTTTCCCTGATCGGTAGCGTGTTTGAAATCATCGGCGCGGCCCTCGGGTACAAAATCCTGATCGGTTCCGTCAACAGCGTTACCGCCGCGTTATCGTCCAGCCTCCTGGCAGCCATCGCTATCGCGGAACAAATTCGAGCGACGCAGCAGGCACGGCTGGAAGCACAGGCGACGCTCGAGCATACCTATGAAGCCATGCCGATCGGATTGTTCACCGCCAATACCGAAGGGCGATTTCTCAGCGTCAACCCGGCAATGGCCGCCATGCTCGACGCCAAGATCACCAACGCGTCAAGCAATGCCTGGGACCAATATTTCGACCAGAGTTCATGGTGGCAGTTATCGCATCTCATGGGGCAACAGACCGACGGGGAACTGGAGATCGGCAACAAGGCCGACCCGGCATCGCCCGACCACAAGCGCTTTCTGGTAAAGGCGCGCTTATCCCGTGGAAAGATAGAAGGCTCGCTGCAGGATGTGACCGAGCGGTCGAAGGCCATCATGGACTTGCGATTCATGGCCAATAATGACCCTCTTACGAAGGTGTACAACCGTCGCGGCATTGAGAAGGTAATCAGCAAGGCGTTGGGCGAGTTGGCCAATCACAAGTCGCCAAGCCTGGCGCTTGCTTATCTGGACCTGGACCGCTTCAAATTGATTAATGAGTTGTATGGGCATGTTGCCGGCGATGAAGTCCTGAAACAGGTATGCGAACGTGTGCAAGATGCGTTGACCGACAACCAGAAAGTCGGTCGCGTCGGCGGTGACGAGTTCGTCATTGTCTTTTCCCATACATCGCTGTCGGAAGCGGCGGCGATCTGTAACGACATCGTTGATCGTTTAAGCGGAACGCATTATCGAATCGGTGATAAAGCATTCCAGTTGCGCGGAACGATAGGCTTGGTCGAGATCGGCCAAGGGACATCATTCAAGGATGCGGTCTCCACTGCCGACCGGGCCTGCAGGGAAGCGAAACGGGATTCGATTGCCCATCTTGTGGTCTACGAAAAAACCGCCACTGTCTTCAGCGAGCGGGCTGCGGAGCTCACCATGGTGGAACGCCTGGCCGCGGGAACCGCTCTCGACTACCTTTTCCTGGACATGCAGCCCATCATGTCGTTGAAAGCGCCGCATGCATCATTGAATTTCGAAGTGCTGCTACGCATGCGCGATCGTGACGGCAGTCTCGTTCCCGCCGGCCGCATCATTACAGCAGCCGAAATCAGCGGAGCGACCGGCGATATCGACCGCTGGGTATTGGCAACGACTTTGGCATGGATCGAGGAAAACGAAGCCAGTCTTCTCAACACGCAATTTATCTGCGTCAATCTCAGTGGTGCGTCCCTGAACGACGAGCGGTTCGTGCAGGACGCGTTTGTCCTGCTGGCCAGGAACGAACGCATCTCCAGCCGGTTGTGTCTTGAAATTACCGAAAGCGTGGCGCTTCATGATCTCGACAACACCCGTCGTTTCATCGACAAAGTGCGCAGCTGCGGTGTGCGGATTGCGCTTGATGATTTCGGCGCCGGATACACATCATTCTCTTACCTGAAGGAATTCCCTGCGGATCTGCTCAAGATCGATGGCAACTTCATCGTGGACATGAATGCGCATCCGGCGAATATCGCCATCGTCGAAGCGATCGTGAATCTTGCCAAGAACCTGGGTATGCAAACCGTTGCCGAATGGGCCGAGGACAACGCCACGGTAGAGACGCTGGCCGAAATCGGTGTTGACTACGTCCAAGGCTACGCCGTGGCACGCCCCCAAACTCCGTCGACATTGCTAGCTGCAACGTCTTCAGCCAGCTTTATCAAGGACGAGAATCTTGCAAGATTTGTGCAGACTTTGCATCGCCCGATCAGCGCTAAAGAGCGCTCGAGGATCAAGAGTCAGCCAAAGCCAGTGGAGTCCTGAATACCCATCATCCGGGAAGACATTCAAAGGTTATCAAATGGCAACCCATGAATGGGGTCTTGCGCTGACACTAGCGCATTGCCCCGTTCTTCTAGTGACCGCAGTGGCGTTGTAAACAAGCTTGCGGCGTGTACGTCCCACCGAGTCTTCCATCTGGCCATAGGCCACTTTGAGGTCTACAAGTTTCGCGCCTCGCACCGGCTGGTCTATGCAATATAGAATGATCAACGTCCGGGTTAAGCACTGCCGAGTGCTAGCTGACGTGTCTGTTTTCCTGCATAAAGCGACCAGAGTCGAGATCCCTGTTGATCGTAGTGATTTATGCAAGGATTTGGACACTATGTGAAATTTTTGTCAGCACTCGTGATCCGGCGGAAGGAAATCTAAATTTCGTCGCAAAAATTCCTTGGCGTCTATTGAATTGGTTTGCTATAGTTCGCCTCCCGTCGCGCAGCACTCAACAAAACACTTCGTAAAATAAGTGATGTGAACGTGCTGATGTGCATGGAAAGAGCAGTAAAGCATAGCGTTTTTTAGTTCGATTTCGCAGTGTTGTCTACTTGAAATCGGGATGAAAAACTTTATATGAAGTAGGTTCCGTTACTGCAGCAAAAATGCAGTTGTGTCGGATACCTGAAGGTGGAGTAAACGCTTTTTTCGGTTTTGGGTTCAAGTAATTTATCTTGCATCTGCCGGTGAAGGACATGCTTCAAAATAGCAAGTGAGTGTCGGGTTGAAGCTGTAAATCGACATCAAAAAAAGCACTTGCAGCGACACGAAAGTTTTTGTTATAGTTCGCCCCCGTCGCAAAACACAGCAGCAAAAAACGCTCGGCAACGAGTGCGGTTTGGGGTGATGGAAACGACGTAAATCGATGTGAATTCCAGTTGAATTTTCACCGATCTACTTCATATAGATTCTTGTAGTGCTGATGAACACGACGCTTTGTCAGCCGATGCATCGAAACAGATGGGTCTCGAATCTGAGTTCTTTAAAAATTAACATTCGATAGATGTGGGCGCTTGGTGGCAGGTGCAAGGCGAAGGTGGCGCGAGCCGTTTTTGCCGAGACGAAGACATTGAAGTGCTCACAAAGAAACAATAGGTAA
>NZ_DAIUCO010000049.1:0-24531 GCF_036846085.1 Noviherbaspirillum sp.
TTGAATCGCAGTATCGATCGCGGACGAAAAAAAGCCCTGGAGAAAGGGGAAGATCTCCAGGGCAGTAACGCCTTATCGCTAATGCTACGATATGGCCCCGCTCAGGGAGGAGAAGCGGGAGGTGAGTGATCACCTATTCCTGAGATGGAGCAGGGCCAAAAAAGTTTCATATTTCCATACGAAAATTCATCATTTTTGTATCTTACTTTTCTCGCTGATTCAGATCGTTAATTCATATCGACATGGCCAACCAATCTTCCAAACCCACTTTCCCCGCCATCCGGATGCGCCGCATGCGCAAGGACGCCTTTTCCCGGGCAATGATGCGGGAAAACGTTATCACCACCTCGGATTTGATCTATCCGGTTTTCATCGTTGAGGGCGAAAATCACCGTGAAAAAGTGGCCTCGATGCCCGGAGTGGAAAGGCTTTCCGTCGACCTGCTGCTGACGGTGGCGGAAGATTGCGTTGCACTCGGCATCCCGGTCATGGCGCTCTTCCCGGTCATTAATCCGACGTTGAAGACGCCTGATGGCATCGAAGCGACCAATCCCGACGGCCTGGTTCCGAGGGCGGTGCGCGAGCTCAAGCAGCGGTTTCCGGAGCTTGGCATCCTGACCGATGTCGCCCTGGATCCCTACACCAGCCATGGCCAGGACGGCGTCATCAACCAGGACGGCTATGTGCTCAACGATGAAACCTGCGCACTTCTGGTGAAACAGGCGTTGGTCCAGGCGGAAGCCGGAGTTGATATCGTGGCCCCGTCCGATATGATGGACGGCCGGATCGGCGCAATTCGCGCAGGCCTGGAGTCCCACCGTTTTATCTACACCCGCATCATGGCGTATTCCGCCAAATACGCGTCCGCGTTTTACGGCCCATTCCGCGATGCGGTCGGCTCGGCAGCCAATCTTGGCAAGGGCGACAAGGCCACTTACCAGATGGATCCAGCCAACAGCGATGAGGCGCTGCGCGAGGTTGCGCTGGATATCGCGGAAGGCGCCGACATGGTAATGGTCAAGCCGGGCATGCCCTACCTGGATATCGTGCGACGGGTCAAGGATGAGTTCAAGGTGCCGACCTTTGCGTATCAGGTGAGCGGCGAGTACGCGATGATCAAGGCCGCAGCGCAGCATGGCTGGCTCGATCACGACAAGGCGATGATGGAATCCATGCTGGCATTCAAGCGTGCCGGCGCCGATGGCGTTCTGACCTACTTCGCACGTGACATTGCCCGCCGGCTGAAGCTCGGGTGATCCGCAGGCCCCCCTTTTCAGCTAACATTGCCTGACAATTAAAAATTGCCGCTTCGGCGGCAAACGGAGGCAATGATGGAGGAAAAAGTCATTACGCTGGCGACGCCGGTATTTTTCTTACTCATCTTCATTGAATTGATCGTCGGCGCGCTGCGCCGACGCAATACCTACCGTATCAACGACGCCATCAACAGCATCAGCCTCGGCGTTCTCAGCCAGATCAGCGGCGTCTTCATGCGCCTGCTGCGTATCGGCATATATGCCTGGCTTCTCGAACATGTCTCCCTGTTCACGCTGCCGGCGGACAGCCTGTGGGTGTGGGTGTCGGGTTTATTGCTCTATGACTTCTGCTATTACTGGCTGCATCGCATGAGCCACGAAGTCAACATCCTCTGGGCGGCGCATGTCGTCCATCATCAGAGCGAGGACTACAACCTCTCGACCGCGTTGCGCCAGACCAGCAGCGGCGCATTGCTCGGCTGGATCTTCTATGTCCCCATGGCGTTACTCGGCTATCCGCTGGAAGTGTTCGCCGCGGTGGCATTAATCGATCTGCTCTACCAATTCTGGGTCCACACCCAACAAATCGGCAAGCTGGGATGGTTTGACCGCGTCTTCGTGTCGCCGTCGAATCATCGCGTGCATCATGCGGTCAATGATGTGTATCTCGATAAAAACTATGGCGGCATCCTTATCGTCTGGGACCGGATGTTCGGCTCCTTTATCGAAGAACGCAACGACGAGCCGGTCGTGTATGGCACGCGCAGCCCGCTTCGCAGCTGGAATCCTCTCTGGGCAAATGTCGAGGTGTACAAATCGATTGCACAGGATGCGTGGCGCACGCGCTATTTGACCGACAAGGTGCGCCTGCTGTTTGCCAAACCTGGATGGCGACCGGCCGATATCGAGGTAGCCAGCCCGAAGACCGATTTTGATATACAGCACCCGTTGTATAACCCCGAACTCACGCGGTCGGAACAGGTTTACTGCCTGGTGCAGTTCACCATCCTGTTGCTGACGACAACGCATTTTCTCGCCGCGCACAACACCATTCCCGGCTGGCAGGGAATCGCCTACGCCGGCTGGCTTGGAGCGGGGCTATGGATCATCGGCGGCCTGATGGAACGCGCCTCCGGCTACGCCATACTTGAGTCGATCCGGCTTGGTGGCACCGCGGTCGGCGTACTGGTGACAGGCTCATGGTTCGGCGTAGCCGCCCTGCCTGCCACAATACAAGGCGCGATCGTGGCATCGGCGTTCGTCGCGCTGGCTGCGCTATGGATCGTTTTGAAAACTCTTCCCGCACCGCATGGACATTTTTCTCATCAGTAAGCAGCAGGTTTCCCGCATCACAGAAACGCCAGTCGACATATCCGGGGAAGAATTTCTCTGGCTCGATGCGACACACGATGAAGTTGCCGCCGATGTGCAATCGTGGCGCAACGCCGTTGAAGAAATGACGGGAGTGCATATCTACGACCCGCACTTGCTCGACATTACTAACCTGTCCCATCCTTCCTATTTCGATTCCACGCAGGATTATGCATTGGTGGTTTTTCGCAAACTGGATTTGAATGGTCAAAACGACCCGCCGGCATTGCCAGCGGATGACAGCAGCAAACGCAAGGTACCCCCGGCACTCGCCAAATTGGCTACCAAGCCGGTGACCTTCCTGCTAATCGGCCGTACTCTGATCACGGTCCATGCGGCGCGTAGTCGCACCGTGGAAGCAACCCGTAACCGACTGCTGGATTACAAGCACAAGCGAGACGGCGGTTTGAATACGGCGCGCCCTCCGGTATCGCCGGAAGAATTGATGCTTCGCCTGCTGAATGCGATGGTGGACCAGTATCTCGAATTGCGACAACCGCTGACGGCACAGATCGACCGCTGGCAGCACGCGCTGCTGAATCCGCGTCGCCCGTTCAACGATTGGCTGGCATTGCTTGATGCACGCATCGAGTTGCGCAAACTCGATCATCTTTGCGAAGGGCAGTTCGACGCCCTGCAGGAGTTGCGCGACTATGTGATTGATGTCAGGGGCAATACTGACGATCGAAAGGAATCCGATCTCTTGCTGGTTCGGGTCAACGATGTGATCGAGCACATCAGCCGCGTACTCAACCATGCCCGTCGACTGGAATCATCCATCGAATCTGCCGTGCAGATTCATTTCTCTCTCATGGCGCATCGCACCAGTGAGATCATGCGGACCTTGACGGTGATCACGGCGCTGTTCATGCCGCTTACATTAATTACCGGCATTTTCGGCATGAATTTCGATTACCTGCCGCTTCTGAAAGACCGTGGAGGATTTTGGATCACCATCGGTGCAATGCTGCTGCTGGTAGTCGTCATGCTGCTGTATTTCCGGCAGAAGCGATATCTCGAAGATCGCGCTTTCGACAATCGAAAATAGCGGATTGAGGGAGCTCGTAAAAAAAGCGCCCAATTGCCGGGCGCTTTTTTTGAAACCTTATTTGTTCGGTTGCGGTGTCAGGCGCAGATAGGGGCGCGGTGCGGTGTAGCCCTTTGGATATTTTTGCTTGATCACAGCCTCGTCCTGGATCGTCAGCGGAATGATGACATCATCGCCATCGCGCCAGTTGCCCGGGGTTGCCACCGTATAGCCGTCGGTGAGCTGCAGGGCATCGATGACACGCAAGATTTCATCGAAATTGCGGCCGGTGCTCATCGGGTACGTAATCGTCAGGCGGATCTTCTTCTTGGGGTCGATCACGAACAACGAACGTACCGTCATCGTTTCGGACTGATTCGGATGGATCATGTCGTACAAGGCCGCGACTGACTTGTCCGCATCGGCAATGATCGGAAAACCGACTACCGTATTTTGTGTTTCCTCGATATCCTTGATCCACTGCACATGCTTGTCCGCCGGGTCCACCGACAAGGCGATCGCCTTCACATTCCTCTTGTCGAAGTCCGACTTCAGCTTCGCCGTCAGTCCGAGTTCCGTGGTGCATACCGGAGTGAAATCCGCTGGGTGGGAAAACAGCACGACCCAGGAATCGCCGGCCCATTCATGAAATTTGATTTTCCCGATCGAAGAATCCTGTTCGAAATCCGGGGCAATATCACCAAGACGCAATGTCATGTCCATCTCCCAAAAGTTATGCAGCAATAAATATATTCGTACAACGCCTCGCCATCAACAACAAGGAAATTAGCAGCTTATATCGGTTCTCATATAAGCATCCTTCCCGGAAATTCTCCTGCCTTAAAAACTCGTAACCAACCCAAGTGACTGGTTGAACTTATCCGCGTTCTGGTAGCCGATGACACGTCCTCCCTGGATTTCCCTGCCTTCCTTGTCGAAGAAAATAATGCCGGGGGGGCCGAAGAGCTTGAATCGCTTCAACAAAGCCTTATCGTCGGCGTTATTGGCTGTTACATCCGCCTGGAGCAGCACCATATCGGAAAACCGGGCTTGAATGCGCGGATCGGAAAATGTGAACTTTTCCATTTCCTTGCATGAAACACACCAGTCCGCATAAAAATCCAGCATGACGGTTTTGCCTTTAGACCGGGCCAGCACGGCATCCAGTTCGCCATTCGACCGAACCCGTACGAACTCGACTTTACCCACGTGACTTTTCGTCAGATGGGCCAGCGGCTCCAAGACATCCCGCCCACCGGTGGCCACGCCCACCAATTGCAATAAGCCCAATGCAGCAAAGATCAAACCGATGGCCTTGGCAGGCCATGCACCCAAGCGATTGAAAAGCAAATACGCACCATAGCCGATGCCCAGCGCCGCCCAGCCGAACATTTGCGTGGCAGGCGGTATCAAAGGCGATGCAATCCACAGCGCCAGTCCCAACATCAACACGCCAAAGAAGCGCTTTACGCCTTCCATCCAGGCACCCGCGCGCGGCAGCAATGCGCCTGCGGACAGCCCCACCAGAAGCAATGGAACGCTCATGCCGACGGCCATGGCAAACAACGCGCTGCCGCCAACCACGACGTCCCGTGTCTGACTGATGTACACCAGCGCGCCTGCCAGCGGTGCGGCGACACAAGGCCCGACGATCAAGGCGGAAATGGCTCCCATGGCAAAGACGCCGACCAGCTTTCCGCCGGATTGGCGCGCGGAAAAATTGGACAGTTTGGTTTGGATTGAAGCGGGAATCTGCAACTGATAAACGCCGAACATGGACAGGGACAGTATCGCCATCATTGCGGCGAAGAGGGCCAGTATCCATGGCTTCTGCAGAGCTGCCGAGAGCCCCTCCCCGATCAAGCCAGCCGCGATGCCCAGCGCCGTGTACACAAGCGCCATTCCCAAGGCATACACTACGGATAGCGTAAAACTTCGCGAGCGCTGCGTCTGCGCTCCTTCGCCCACGATGATGAATGACAGGATCGGCACCATCGGCAACACGCAGGGTGTAAAGGACAATCCCAGGCCGAGGAGTATGAACAATGGCACAATCGCCAGCAACTTCCCGCTTTTCAACGACGCTTCGATCCTGCCCATGTCGGAGTCTTGAACATTGCCTGAAGGAACACTAGTAGTGGCGGACGGGGCTGCAACGGCGACAGGAGGTGTAGTCATGCCGGCAGGTTCGGTCCGCGCCGCGGTGATTGCTGCAAGCAGGCCGCCGCCTTTCGGCGACAACTTCGCCTGCGACTCCATCGGCGAGTAACATAATCCGGCGTCTGCACATCCCTGGCTGGTTGCCGTCAGGTTGAAGCTGCCGGCAGCCTCCACGGGCAACCTGATGGTGATGGACGTTCGATACGTTTCCACATCTTTCTGAAACGTCTCATCGAATTTGATTTTCCCCGGTGGAATCACTGGCGCGCCCAAGGTCGCGCCATCGGCCTTGAATGCAAAGGGTTCCCGGTACATGTAATAGCCGTCGGCGATGCGGTAAGTAATTTCAACGGTTTTTTCGTCCGCCATCTTCGCTGAAAACTTGAACGCCACTTCCGGTGCCAGGTAATCGTCGGCGGCAATTGCGGGCGGCTGCATCAGCAGCATGACGGCGAGCAGCCCGAGCGCCATGAACAGCGATAGCCCTTGGTTTAACATGCGCTCGCCATTCCGAATCATTCGGTTCCCGTACATCCAGATTGTGTTGCTGGTTTGCATTGCCTTATACGTCCTGATGCTTTCGCGTTTCCTGTATTAGCCATTCCAAGTAGGCCGCCGAAATTCCCGCGATCGGCAGGGCGATGATTTCCGGCACCTGGTAGGGATGCATGC
Source organism: Noviherbaspirillum sp. (assembly GCF_036846085.1). Classification (NCBI taxonomy): domain Bacteria; kingdom Pseudomonadati; phylum Pseudomonadota; class Betaproteobacteria; order Burkholderiales; family Oxalobacteraceae; genus Noviherbaspirillum; species Noviherbaspirillum sp. Next base: position 6,487 of record NZ_DAIUCO010000049.1, read on the forward strand.
TCCTGATGGCGGATTCCAGATCAGCATACCGATCCTGCATGGTTTTAATTTGCACCGGAATTTCGCTCGCTTCTTCAATTGCCCCCTTCCATCGATATGCCGATTGCACAGGCGGCAATATATTGACGCATGCGGCAAGGCGCTGATCCAGTATGTGCCGGGTCAGAGTATTCGCGCTCGCAGCGTCCGGCACATTCGTTATTACAAGTAGGGCTTGTTGCATAGTGAGATTGATCGGTCAGCATTGACATCTATTTGAGCAAGCGACGGCGCGTCATGATCGTCGCCGCATAATAACCTGCGACACAATATCCGATCAGAACGGCCAGGTCGGTCATCGGCGTCTCCGGCCAACCACCGAGAATCATCGGCCGGACGAGATTTACCGCGGCGCTCAATGGGAGAAAGCGCGCCACCTCCTGCAGCCAGAGGGGCAATTGCGTGATTGGATAATACACGCCTGACACAAAAATCATTGGCGTCAATAGAAGCGTGAAATAGTAGGTAAAGAAATCGTAGCCTTTTGCGAAGGCGTTGACCACTAGGCCCAGCGAGGCGAAGGTCATGCCGATCAAGAACAAAACCGGTAACACAACTACGGTATGCCAATGCAGTCCGATACCCAGCGTGAAAAGCACCGCGACGATCGCAATACCGGAAAATATGGATTTCGTTGCTGCCCATAGCATTTCTGCCAGCACGACGTCATCCAGTGCCAGTGGCGCATTTAGCAATGCATCCCAGGTCCGTTGTACATGCATGCGGGAAAACGCAGAGTACAGTGCTTCAAACGACGCCGCCATCATGACCGACATGCAGATTGAACCGGAGGCAAGATACTGGATGTACGGTATGCCTTCGACGGTTTTGAGCAGGCTTCCCAAGCCATACCCGAATGCGATCAACGTAATCAACGGATCAGCGATATTGCCCAGCACACTGACCACGGCAAGCTTTTTCCAAACCAGAAAATTGCGCCGCCAAATTGGAAAGAATCGCCAGGAGAACCGGGGAAGTTCGAACAGGGTATTGCTCATCTTCAATCCCGCATCTCCCTTCCGGTGAGCTTCAGGAACAAGTCTTCGAGGTTTGCGGGGCGATGCAAATAGCGCACGCCTTCTGTCACGTGCAACCCGCTTAAAAGTGCCCCTGCGTCGTTGGTGTAGCAAAACACCGTTTCTCCGCTGATCTCCGTGCGGGCGGCTTGCTGGCGTCCGACACTCCTGCTCCATGCATGCGCATTGTCGCCATACACCTCAATCACTTCCGCCTCGATATGCTCGCGGATAAGATCGCGCGGCGCCCCTTCCGCAATCAGCTGGCCGTGATCGATTACCGCAAGGCGGTCGCATAAACGCTCCGCTTCATCCATGAAATGCGTCGTCAATAAAATTGTCTTGCCTTCGGCCAGCAGCGCCTTCAATCTATCCCAAATAAGGTGCCGGGCCTGCGGATCAAGTCCCGTTGTAGGCTCATCCATGAAAATGAGGTCTGGATCGTTCACCAGCGCGCGGGCAAGAGTGAGCCGCCGCCGCATGCCGCCGGAAAGTTCGGTGATACGTGCATCTTTCTTTGCTGTCAGGCTGGCAAACTCCAATAACTTGGGTATGCGGGCACGAATCTGCGCATCGTCGATCCCGAAGTAGCGGCCGAACACCAGCAGGTTTTCTTCTACGGTAAAATCCGGATCCAGGTTATCCGATTGCGGAACCACACCGACGCGAAGGCGGGCGGCGCGTGCTTGCGCCGGCACAGGTTTCCCCACCAAGGAAATTTTCCCCTTATCCGGCGAGGTAAGCCCGAGACAAAGCCGCAAGGTCGTTGTCTTTCCAGCGCCGTTTGGCCCGAGAAGCCCATAGCACTCGCCCTGGCGCAGTGAAAACGAAAGGCCATTCACAACGATGTTTTTGTTGTTACCGCCGCCATAACTCTTATGGAGGTCGGAGACTGTGAGGATGCTGGATTCAGGCATGCTCGACATTATGGCGCAAGAACGAATTTCGCTCTTGAGGTGGAATGCGGCTACAGCAGAATGCAAAAAGCCAAGCGATGTGCCTGGCTCCTTTAATCGGTACGACTGCGAAGTTATTCTGCAGTCTGTACTTCGGTCGCTTCGCTGAGTTCCGGACGATCGACCAGTTCAACAAACGCCATCGGCGCATTGTCACCCTGGCGGAAGCCCATTTTCAGGATGCGAAGGTAACCGCCGTTACGGGTAGCATAACGCGGACCGAGTTCGGCAAAAAGCTTGACCACCATCTCACGATCACGCAGACGGCTGAATGCCAGTCGCTTGTTGGCCAGCGAATCGGTCTTGCCCAGTGTGAGGATAGGCTCGACAACGCGACGCAATTCTTTTGCTTTCGGCAGGGTGGTCTTGATGGCTTCGTGACGCAGCAGGGAGACGGTCATGTTGCGAAGCATGGCAAGACGGTGAGACGATGTGCGGTTCAGTTTACGGAGGCCGTGACGGTGACGCATGGTATTTCCTTTCAGTTTCGAGTTTGAGTCCAGCTCTTCTATCGACTACATGTCGCGGGCCGGTGATGAGTAAACGTTAAAAATTAGTGATGCCGAGAAATTGCCTTCCGGAACAGGAAGGCAATTCCAATTACTTCAAATTACTTTTCCAAACCGGCTGGCGGCCAGTTTTCAAGTTTCATTCCCAAGGTCAAACCGCGCGAAGCAAGCACTTCCTTGATTTCGTTCAAGGACTTACGTCCGAGATTCGGGGTCTTCAGCAATTCATTCTCGCTGCGCTGGATCAGGTCACCGATGTAATAAATGTTTTCGGCTTTGAGGCAGTTCGCGGAACGGACTGTGAGTTCCAGATCATCGACTGGACGAAGCAGGATTGGGTCGACCGACGGTGCACGTGACGGCGCTTCAGCGGCTGCTTCCGTACCTTCCAGCGCAGCAAAGACATTGAGCTGATCGACCAGCACGCGAGCGGACTGACGGATCGCTTCCTCCGGCGATATAACGCCGTTGGTCTCGATGTTGATGACCAGTTTGTCGAGGTCGGTACGCTGTTCCACACGAGCGGATTCGACAGCGTAGGATACACGGCGGACCGGGGAGAACGAAGCGTCGAGGATGATGCGACCAATTGTCTTGTTAGCATCTTCCGAGAGACGGCGGACGTTGCCAGGCACATAGCCCCGGCCTTTTTCCACCTTGATCTGCATGTCGAGCTTACCGCCCGCTGTCAAATGCGCGATGACGTGATCCGGGTTGACCAGTTCAACGTCATGCGGAAGATCGATGTCCGATGCATAGACGGCGCCCTCACCTTCTTTACGCAGAGTCAGTGTGACTTCGTCACGGTTATGCAGCTTGAAGACCACGCCCTTCAGGTTCAGAAGCATGTCAACGACGTCTTCCTGCACACCGTCAAGCGACGAGTACTCGTGCACGACACCGGCGATCGTCACTTCGGTAGGCGCATAGCCAACCATGGAGGACAGCAGTACACGACGCAGGGCGTTGCCCAGAGTATGGCCGTAACCGCGCTCAAACGGCTCCATAACAACTTTGGCGTTGCCGGCACCTAAGGCTTCCACTTCGATGATACGGGGCTTCAACAAACTGTTTTGCATGAAATGTCCTTTTCAATACCCTCGGCTCGTTACACCGATAAGGCTGATGGCATTACGAAAAAAGCCTGCCTTGAAGGGCAGGCCGGAAAACTGATTAGCGGGAATACAATTCGACGATCAGCGATTCATTGACGTCATTGGCAATTTCCGTGCGGTCTGGCATCGACTTGAATACACCTTCCATTTTTTTGGAATCGACGGAAACCCAGGTCGGCATACCGGTCTGTTCAGCCAGCGACAGGGCTTCCACAATACGAGCCTGCTTCTTCGCCTTCTCCCGTACCGCAACGACATCACCAGCCTTGACCTGAAAGGAAGCAATATTCACGACATTGCCATTCACGGTAAACGCCTTGTGGCTTACCATCTGGCGCGCTTCTGCGCGCGTAGAGCCGAAGCCCATGCGATATGCAACATTGTCGAGGCGAGATTCGAGCAGCTTCAACAGGTTTTCACCGGTGTTGCCCTTGCGACGATCCGCTTCAGCGAAGTAGCGGCGGAACTGGCGCTCAAGGATACCGTACATGCGCTTTACCTTCTGCTTTTCGCGCAGCTGGTTGCCGTAGTCAGATGTACGGGCACCGGAGGTACGACCATGTTGACCTGGCTTGGAATCCAGTTTGCACTTGGAGTCCAGCGAACGACGTGCGCTCTTCAAGAAAAGGTCAGTGCCTTCGCGGCGGGAAAGTTTTGCTTTTGGTCCAATGTAACGTGCCACGTTATTTCCTTATTGATAAATGACGCCCCGTCCAAGCCGTACGGACTTGCCAGGCGCTAGTCTGATTCCATTTCAATCAGACGGTGGTCTTAAGAACAAAACCCGCCAAGAATATTGGCGGGCAACTTACAGCCTCGAAATCTGTAACCGAGACAAGCTCGATCACAGCTTTCAAATTTTAAATACGGCGACGCTTGGGAGGACGGCAGCCGTTGTGCGGCACAGGCGTCACATCCTGGATCTGCGTAATCTTGATGCCGAGATTGTTGAGCGCACGTACTGCGGACTCACGACCAGGCCCTGGTCCTTTGATCCGAACTTCCAGATTCTTAACGCCACACTCCACAGCGACCTTGCCAGCGGCTTCCGCAGCAACCTGGGCCGCAAACGGTGTGGATTTACGAGAGCCCTTGAAACCCGCGCCGCCCGATGTCGCCCACGACAAGGCGTTGCCCTGACGGTCGGTGATGGTGATGATCGTGTTGTTGAAAGATGCGTGGATGTGCGCAATACCTTCTGCAACGTTCTTTTTGACTTTCTTGCGCACGCGTGCTGCAGCGGCGTTATTAGGGGCTTTTGCCATAATGATTTCCTTGGATCCGACGACTTACCGGGATTATTTCTTCAACGACGCTGCAGCCTTGCGCGGTCCTTTACGGGTCCGAGCATTGGTGCGAGTGCGCTGTCCGCGAACCGGGAGCCCTTTGCGATGACGCAAGCCGCGATATGAACCAAGGTCCATCAAGCGCTTGATGCTCATCGACACTTCACGACGCAAATCGCCTTCGACAACAAATTTGCCGATTTCGTCGCGCAGCTTCTCAAGCTCGTTGTCGTCCAGGTCCTTGACCTTTTTGGTCGTCAGTACACCTGTTGTCTCGCAGATCTGTTGAGCGCGCGGACGACCAATGCCAAAGATGGCCGTCAAGCCGATTACAGTATGTTGATGGTTGGGGATGTTAACCCCTGCAATACGTGCCATTCGTTATTCCTCGATCAATAACGTTAATTAACCTTGGCGCTGCTTATGACGTGGTTCCGTGCAGATAACACGAACAACGCCTTTGCGCTTGATGATTTTGCAGTTGCGGCAGATCCGCTTAACTGATGCGAGCACTTTCATTTCGCCCTCTTTCCTTGATTTTTAAACATTACGCAACGGAGTAAAGCGAACCGCAACTCCATCCCTACCAAAACACATTACTTCGTCCGGAACACGATTCTCGCCCGGCTCAAATCATAGGGAGTCAGCTCAACTGTTACCTTATCTCCCGGCAGGATTCGAATATAGTTCATTCGCATCTTGCCGGAAATATGCCCGAGAACTACGTGCCCGTTTTCCAACTTGACTCGAAATGTTGCATTCGGAAGATTCTCAAGAATCTCTCCCTGCATCTGAATAACATCGTCTTTTGCCATTCGGTCTCTTCGCTGTCCCACGCTTATCGCGTAGGAATTCCGCCCTTGAAATTAGCTTTCCGCAGCAGCGACTCATATTGCTGAGACATCACATAGTTCTGTACTTGCGCCATGAAATCCATGGTGACTACAACGATGATCAACAATGAGGTCCCGCCAAAATAGAATGGTACCTTCCAACGTGCGATCAAGAACTCAGGCAACAAGCACACCAGCGTGATGTACAACGCTCCCGCAAGTGTTAAGCGCATCAGGATCTTGTCGATATATCTCGCGGTTTGATCCCCGGGACGGATACCCGGCACAAACGCGCCACTCTTTTTCAAATTCTCGGCAGTTTCCTTGCTGTTGAATACCAGAGCCGTATAGAAAAAGCAGAAAAATACGATCGCAACTGCATACAACAACGCATGGATTGGCTCACCAGGTGCTAACGAGGCTGCCAAGTCTTTCAAGAAACGAACGAACGGATTAGTCGTGTCACCTGACGTGAACCAACTGGTGATCGTCGCCGGAAACAGAATAATCGACGAAGCAAAGATCGGCGGAATAACCCCAGCCATATTCAACTTCAGCGGCAAATGACTGCTCTGACCACCATATATCTTGTTGCCGACCTGGCGCTTCGCGTAGTTCACGAGAATCTTGCGCTGGCCGCGTTCGATAAACACGACAATGAATGTTACTGCTGCAACGATAAGGCATATCAAGATTGCAGACAACGCACTCATCGACCCTGTGCGGACCAGTTCAAACAACCCACCCAACGCGCTCGGCAAACCTGCAGCGATACCTGCAAAAATAATGATGGAGATACCGTTACCCAGACCACGTTCGGTAATTTGTTCACCGAGCCACATCAAAAACATGGTGCCGGTTACCAGCGTGACTACCGTGGTGAATCGAAATGCCAAACCTGGATCCAGCACCAAGCCAGCTTGCGATTCAAGCGCAACTGCAATTCCAAGCGCCTGGAAGGTCGCGAGCACCAGAGTGCCGTATCGGGTGTACTGCGTAATCTTGCGTCGCCCCGCTTCGCCTTCTTTCTTCAACGCCTCCAATTGCGGCGACACGATCGACATCAACTGCATGATGATCGAAGCCGAAATGTACGGCATGATGCCCAATGCGAATACGGTAAACCGTGAAAGCGCCCCACCGGAAAACATATTAAACATTCCCAGGATGCCGCCCTGGTTTTGCTTGAACAGTTCTGCCAGCTGAGTCGGGTCAATTCCTGGCACAGGAATATGTGCGCCGATACGATACACCACCAAAGCGGCAAGCAAAAACCACAAGCGTCCCCAGGGGAATCCGCTTGCTGCGCTCTTGGCGAGTTGAGGGGTTGTTGCCAATTAGTGCTCCGAACCAGGTGATTGCAAACGCAAGTACCGCTTAAGCAACCGAACCGCCGGCGGCTTCAATAGCCGCTTTCGCGCCTTTTGTCGCAATCAATCCAGTGATGCTCAGCTTCTTCGTGATCTCGCCTGCCTTAATGATGCGAACGACACGGGCCAGTTCGGACACGAGCCCGGCCTGTTTTAGTGCGAGCATATCAACTTCGGCGACGGGAAGTTTTTCCAGATCCGACAACCGAACTTCGGCTTTATACGGCGCTGCTGCGGATTTGAAACCACGTTTCGGCAAACGACGCTGCAGCGGCATCTGACCGCCCTCGAATCCGACTTTGTGGAACCCACCTGCGCGCGACTTTTGGCCCTTGTGTCCACGACCAGCAGTCTTGCCGATGCCGGAACCAATGCCGCGACCTACACGGCGCTTGTAGTGTTTAGCGCCTTCGGCTGGCTGAATGCTATTCAATTCCATTATTTTCTCCGTTCGCAAACCGCTCGGTTTACGACACCACTTTCACGAGATATGAGACCTTGTTGATCATGCCGCGAACTGCCGGCGTGTCCTGCAATTCGGACACTGAGTTCACGCGACGCAGACCCAAGCCGCGAACCGTAGCACGGTGGCTTTGCTTGGTGCCGATCAGCCCTTTGACCAGCTTTACTTTGACTGTGTTTGTCATAAAGTCACCTTAGCCCAGGATATCTTCAACGGATTTGCCGCGTTTTGCAGCAATCTCCGACGGGGTGTTCATCTTCGACAGACCATCCAGAGTGGCACGCACCATATTGTATGGATTCGTCGAACCGTTCGACTTCGCCACCACATTGGTTACACCCATCACTTCGAATATCGCGCGCATCGGACCGCCGGCGATGACACCAGTACCGTCTTTTGCCGGGGAGATCATCACTGAGGATGCACCGTGCTTACCTGTGACGGTATGCTGCAATGTCCCGTTTTTCAATGAAACCTTAATCATTTTGCGGCGCGCTTCTTCCATCGCCTTCTGGACCGCAACTGGCACTTCCTTTGACTTGCCTTTGCCCATGCCAATTCGACCATCACCGTCGCCAACAACGGCGAGCGCTGCAAAACCCATGATACGGCCACCCTTGACGACTTTCGTCACACGGTTTACCGCGATCATTTTCTCGCGCATACCATCGTCGCGCTCTTCGCCTTGCTGCACTTTAGCTTGCATTTTTGCCATGACGACTCTTCCTTAGAACTTCAGACCGGCTTCGCGGGCTGCTTCGGCAACTGCCTTCACACGTCCGTGATAACGGAAACCGGATCGATCAAATGCCACCTCAGCAATGCCGGCCTTGAGCGCTTTCTCAGCGACTCGTTTACCGACCAGCGCTGCCGCAGCTGCGTTTCCGCCCTTACCGGACTTTCCGGCAAGCTCCTGCCGCACTTCGGCTTCGAGCGTCGATGCAGAAGCCAGGACCTGCGCATCTGGACCAATAATATTTGCGTAAATATGCAGGTTGGTACGATGCACCGCCAAGCGGTTCACTTTGAGTTCTGCGATCTTGGCACGCGTTTGACGTGCGCGGCGCAGACGTGATTGTTTCTTATCCATCGTCAACCCCTATTACTTCTTCTTGGTTTCTTTAAGCGTGACTACCTCGTCCGCATAGCGAACACCCTTACCTTTATAAGGCTCAGGACTACGGTAAGCACGAACTTCGGCGGCCACTTGACCAACCTGCTGACGGTCGACGCCCTTGATCAAGATTTCAGTCTGAGAAGGCGTTTCACACTTCACGCCAGGAGGCATCTGGTGGACGATCGGGTGAGAAAAACCTAGCGACAGATTCAATTTCTCACCTTGTGCTTGCGCACGATAGCCCACGCCAACCAAGCTTAATTTCTTTTCAAAACCCTTGGTGACGCCATTCACCATGTTGTTAACCAACGCGCGCACAGTCCCAGTCATCGCGTTTGCTTCGCGACTGTCGTCCGCTGGAGCGAAACTTAATGTGCCACTGTCGTTCTTAACAACAACCTGCCCAGTTAACGCGAGGGTCAGTTGACCCAAGGGTCCTTTTACAACGATTTGCTCTGCTGCAATGGTCGCTTCAGCGCCCTTTGGCAGTGCAATCGGCATTTTTCCTACACGAGACATCTTGCACTCCTTAAGCGACGTAGCAAATCACTTCGCCACCAACTCCTGTGGCGCGCGCCTTACGATCCGTCATGACGCCTTTTGGTGTCGAAACAATCGCCACGCCCAGTCCGTTCATGACGTTGGGAATATCATTCTTACCCTTGTAAATCCGCAGACCTGGGCGTGATACCCGCTCAAGTCGCTCAATTACTGGGCGGCCAGCATAATATTTAAGACCGATTTTGAGTTCGGTCTTGCCGGAATCTTCACTTACCGCAAAATCCTCAATATAACCTTCGTCTTTCAAGACGTTAGCGATCGCGATTTTTACCTTGGAAGAAGGCATGGCAACCGTAGTTTTTTGCACACCCTGGGCATTGCGAATGCGGGTCAGCATATCGGCGATAGGATCGCTCATACTCATTACATGTTCTCCTATTACCAGCTAGCTTTTGTCATTCCGGGAATTTCACCACGCATGGCGATTTCACGGATCTTAGTACGGGCCAAACCGAATTTACGGAAAGTGCCGCGCGGACGACCAGTAAGCGCGCAGCGGTTGCGCTGCCGCGTCGGATTTGCATTACGTGGAAGCGCTTGCAATTTCAAGCGCGCTTCGTAACGCTCTTCTTCAGATTTGGATTGATCGTCGATGATTGCCTTCAACTCGGCGCGCTTGCCTGCGTATTTCTTTACCAGGTCTGCACGCTTTTGTTCACGGTTAATCAGTGCCAGTTTTGCCATGGCAGCCTCAGTTTCTGAACGGAAATTTAAATGCGGCGAGAAGCGCCTTCGCTTCGTCGTCGGTCTTCGCTGTCGTAGTGATGCTGATGTTCATACCGCGCAGCGCGTCAATCTTGTCGTACTCGATCTCGGGGAAAATAATCTGCTCTTTCACGCCGATGTTGTAGTTACCTCGCCCATCGAATGCTCGACCGGACACACCTCTAAAGTCGCGCACACGCGGCAAGGCTACTGTAATCAAGCGATCGAGAAACTCGTACATGCGTGCACCACGCAGGGTTACCATGCATCCGATCGGATAACCCTCGCGGATCTTGAAGCCCGCAATCGCCTTACGAGCCTTGGTAACCACGGGCTTTTGACCCGCAATCTTGGTCAGATCACCAACAGCATGCTCGATGATTTTTTTATCTGCGACGGCTTCCGACAGCCCCATATTGAGCGTAATTTTCGTCAGGCGTGGCACTTCCATCACTGACTTGTAACCAAACTTGGTTGTCAGGTCGTTGACGACTTTTTCTTTGTAGAATTCTTGGAGACGGGCCATGATGTCTTAAACCTTAACGACTTCGCCGTTAGACTTGTAGATGCGAACTTTTTTGCCATCCACATCTTTAAAAGCCACGCGATCTGCCTTGCCTGTTGCGGCATTAAACAACGCCACATTAGACACATGAATCGGCATCAGCTTATCGACGATGCCACCTGTATTGCCGGTCATCGGGTTAGGACGAGTCGCTTTCTTTGCGACATTTACGCCTTCGACCACAATGTAATTGGCGTCGACGCGCTGTTTGACAACACCACGCTTGCCCTTGTCTTTACCAGTCAGGACGATGACTTCGTCCTTTGCTCGAATTTTATCCACGACAACTCCTTACAGAACTTCTGGCGCGAGCGACACGATTTTCATGAAACGCTCGGTACGCAACTCGCGCGTGACCGGCCCAAAAATACGTGTGCCAATCGGCTCAAGCTTTGCGTTCAACAGTACAGCGGCGTTGCCATCGAACTTCACCAGCGAGCCATCCTGACGACGCACACCCTTGGCAGTGCGAACCACGACCGCATTGTAGATTTCGCCTTTTTTTACACGGCCTCGCGGCGCGGCGACTTTAACGGTGACTTTAATGACGTCGCCGATGCTGGCGTAACGACGCTTGGATCCACCAAGCACCTTAATGCACATGACTTCACGCGCACCGGTATTGTCGGCCACTTCGAGCCGGCTTTCAGTTTGAATCATAGTATTTTCTTTCCCAACTTAATCCGCTGCACCACCTGATGCGGCGCTGCGGTCAGTCTTGGTCCCGTCAGCCGCCTGGAACATAAAGCCGCGCCGATGAGGTGGAGTTAAAAAACAGCTGCTACGAGCACTTGCGATGCCGGTCGTTACAACCGCGCTCTTGCAGAAGAGTTTGCCAGAACGAAGCCAAACATTATCTCAGCCAAGGGCCGATCGCGCAATACTTTTTTAGACTATTTGCGCAGCTTGGACAACACGAGTCACATTCCACGCTTTGGTTTTGGAGATCGGACGCCCTTCCTGGATCTCGACCGTGTCGCCTTCCTTCACCTGGTTGCTTTCGTCATGTGCGTGATATTTTTTGGAGCGCATGACGATCTTGCCGTACAGGGGGTGCTTGACTCGGTTTTCGACCAGTACCGTGACAGTCTTGTCCATTTTGTCGGAGACGACTTTGCCAATCAGCGTGCGCTTGAGCGCAGGTTTCACTTGATCGTTCATTACTTGGCGTCCTTCTGATTCATGACTGTTTTCACGCGTGCGATGTCGCGACGAACTTTTTTTAGCTGTGATGTGTTATTCAGTTGCTGAGTTGCAATTTGCATGCGCAGACTGAATTGTGCTTTAAGCAAATCGTTGAGCTCTTTTGCGAGAGCCGCGTCGTCTTTACCGCGGAGTTCAGATGCTTTCATTGTTCACTCCAGTTATTGGCCGACTTGACGGATCACGAATGTTGTCGACAAAGGCAACTTGGCTGCAGCAAGGCGGAACGCCTCGCGAGCCAGCGCTTCGTCGACGCCGTCCATCTCGTATAGCACTTTGCCCGGCTGGATTTCAGCCACGTAGTATTCCGGATTGCCTTTTCCGTTACCCATGCGGACTTCGGCAGGCTTTTGCGAAATTGGCTTATCCGGGAAAATGCGGATCCAGATACGGCCACCACGTTTGATATGACGGGTCATCGCACGGCGCGCCGCCTCAATTTGGCGAGCTGTGATTCGACCACGACCTACCGCCTTCAGGCCGAATTCGCCAAACGACACGGCTGTGCCACGCTCATGCGAAATGCCTTTGTTGCGGCCCTTTTGTTCCTTACGATACTTCCTGCGTGCTGGTTGCAGCATGTTTATTCTCCTGCTTTCTCAGCCGGCGTGGTGCCGTCCGGCTTCTTAGGGGCACGAACGCGCTTGCTGGCCAAGGTGTTGGCTGGGGCTCCGGCGTCTGAGCCATCAGCTTTTTTTGGACGTGGGCGGCCACCAGGCTTACCATCGTCGCGACGTGGGCCGCGGCGCTTTTTGTCGTCATCGGACGGCGCTTCAATCGTTGGCGCTTCTCCGCTGGCAAGTCGATCACCTTTGTAGACCCAAACCTTGATGCCAATGATGCCATAGGTAGTTTCCGCCTCGCCAAAACCGTAATCGATGTCTGCGCGAAGGGTGTGCAGAGGTACGCGGCCTTCGCGATACCACTCGCGGCGGGCAATCTCAATACCGTTCAGACGTCCGGACGACATGATCTTGATGCCTTGCGCGCCGAGTCGCATTGCATTTTGCATCGCACGCTTCATTGCACGTCGAAACATGATCCGCTTTTCGAGCTGCTGCGCGATCGAATCAGCGATAAGTTGCGCATCAGTTTCAGGCTTGCGAATCTCTTCGATGTTCACATGCACCGGCACGCCCATCAGCTTCGTCAAATCGGTTTTCAGGACTTCAATGTCCTCGCCCTTCTTCCCGATCACGACACCAGGACGAGAGCTGAAAATTGTGATGCGTGCATTCTTTGCCGGACGCTCGATGACTACTCGACCGACGGATGCGTTTTTCAGCTTCTTCTTCAGGTATGCGCGAACATCGAGATCCTCGTTGAGCATGCTGGCGAAATTTCCGTTGCCTGCGTACCAACGTGAACCCCAGTTGCGGGTAACCGAAAGGCGGAACCCGGTTGGATGTATCTTCTGTCCCATCGTGACCCCTTAATTACCGACAGTCACGTAAATGTGACAGGATTGTTTCGAAATGCGATCGCCGCGGCCTTTAGCCCGCGCCGTAAAGCGCTTAAGGACAGAGCCCTTCTCGACGTAGATTGTCGTGACCTTCAGCTCGTCAATATCGGCGCCATCGTTGTGCTCGGCGTTTGCTATGGCGGACTCGAGCACTTGCTTGATCAAGACGGCGCCTTTCTTCGGGCTAAACGTCAGGATGTTCAGTGCTTGATCGACCTTTTTGCCGCGGATCAGGTCGGCGACGAGTCGGCCTTTTTGGGCCGACAGGCGTGCGCCACGGAGAGTAGCTTTAGTTTCCATCATCGGACCTTATTTCTTAGCCTTTTTATCAGCAGCGTGACCCTTAAACGTCCGGGTCAGCGCAAATTCGCCGAGCTTGTGACCAACCATGTTTTCAGAGATATACACCGGCACATGCTGCTTGCCGTTGTGTACCGCGATCGTCAAGCCGATAAAATCTGGCATGATCGTCGAACGACGCGACCATGTTTTGATTGGCTTTTTGTCCTTGGCTGCTTGCGCGGCCTCGACCTTTTTGATCAGATGGGCGTCACAGAACGGCCCTTTTTTCAGTGAACGTGTCATGTGTTACCCCTTATTTCTTGCCACGGCGCGAGACGATCATTGAAGTCGTGCGCTTGTTGCGCCGCGTCTTCTTGCCCTTTGTCTGCTGGCCCCATGGCGATACCGGATGACGACCTGCGGCGGTACGTCCTTCGCCACCACCGTGCGGGTGGTCGATCGGGTTCATCACGACACCACGAACCGTTGGACGAACGCCACGCCAACGCATTGCACCGGCCTTACCGATCTTGCGGAGGTTGTGCTCGCCATTACCTACTTCACCGACCGTTGCGCGGCACTCGATATGTACGCGCCGCACTTCGCCCGAGCGGAGGCGCACCTGCGCGTATGTACCTTCACGCGCCATCAGTACCACACCAGCACCAGCGGTACGTGCCATCTGCGCACCTTTACCTGGCAACATTTCAACGCAGTGCATTGTTGTGCCTACCGGAATATTCCGGATTGGCAAGCAGTTGCCTGCTTTGATCGGCGCTTCCGAACCATTCATCAACTGATCGCCTACTCCGACGCCTTTTGGAGCGATGATGTATTGACGCTCACCATCTGCATAGCATAGCAGTGCAATATTTGCAGTACGATTCGGGTCGTACTCGATACGCTCGACTTTGGCAGTGATCCCGTCTTTGTTACGACGGAAGTCGATCACGCGATAGTGCTGTTTATGACCACCGCCGATGTGGCGAGTAGTAATGTGACCGTTGTTATTCCGGCCTGCACTTTTCGATTTTTTCTCAACCAGACCGGCGAACGGACGGCCTTTGTACAGGTCAGGATTGACGACCTTTACCATACCGCGACGTCCGGCGGAGGTCGGTTTCACTTTAACGAGTGCCATTATTTAGCCTCCTCGGTGAAGTTGATTTCTTGACCTGGCTTTAAACATACAAATGCCCGGCGGGTGTGATTGCGGCGGCCTGTAAAACGACCGGCACGCTTTTGTTTACCTTGGCGGTTTGCAACTTGAACGGACTCGACTTGGACCTTGAAGAGCAATTCCACCGCAGCTTTGATTTCCAACTTGGTCGCATCTTGCATGACGAGAAAGACGACCTGCTCGTTTTTCTCTGCAACGAAGGTTGCCTTTTCAGAAATCACCGGCGCGAGCAGCACTTTCATCAGTCGCTCTTCACTGTGTTTGATGACTGCGCTCATGCCAGCATCTCCTCAATCTTGGCCAACGCCGGCTTGGTGATCAAAACCTTCTTATAGAACACCAAAGAGACCGGATCAGCATGACGTGGCTCGACGATCATCACATTTGGAAGATTGCGCGAGGCAAGCAACAAGTTCTCATCGAGGTTGTCAGTAATAACCAGCACGGAGTCAAGACCCATGCCTTTCAGTTTTTGCGACAGCAGTTTAGTTTTTGGCGCATCTACCGACATTGCCTCCACCACTGACAAACGGCCTTCGCGTGCTAACTGGGACAGGATCGAGCAGACACCTGCGCGATACATCTTCTTGTTGACTTTGTGCGAGAAGTTTTCGTCGGGCGTATTTGGGAAGATACGACCGCCTCCGCGCCACAACGGCGACGACGACATACCAGCACGAGCGCGACCAGTACCTTTCTGGCGCCACGGCTTTTTGGTTGTGTGATGCACTTCCTCACGGTCTTTCTGCTTCCGGTTTCCGCTGCGCGCGTTGGCCTGGTAAGCAACGACCAGTTGGTGAATCAATGCTTCATTGTAGTCGCGACCGAAAATTGTATCGGGAGCTGCTACGTTGGACGACGATTGACCTTGATCATTCAGGAGCTTGAGTTCCATCGCTTAGCCCCCCTTCTTTGCTTTGACTTTGACTGCGGGACGTACGATCACTTGCCCGTTCTTTGCGCCCGGCACTGCACCCTTGACCATCAGCAATTGGCGCTCCGCATCGACGCGAGCAATTTCCAAGTTCTGTGTGGTGCAGGTTACGTCACCCATATGACCCGTCATGCGCTTGCCTGGGAAAACGCGTCCAGGGTCCTGCGCCATACCGATGGAACCCGGCACGTTGTGCGAACGCGAGTTACCGTGGGTTGCACGACCGGAACTAAAGTTGTACCGCTTGATTGTGCCAGCATAGCCCTTACCGATCGAGACGCCTTGCACGTCAACTTTTTGACCAGCCTCGAACATGCCGATGGCAATGACGTCGCCGGTCTTGAGCTCAGCCGCTTTAGCGGCATCGATGGGAAATTCTTTGAGAACTGTACCTGCCTCAACACCTGCTTTTGCGAGGTGACCGGCTTCTGCCTTGTTCACGCGGGAAGCGCGACGTTGACCGTATGCGACTTGAACAGCGTAATAACCGTCTGTTTCAGGAGTCTTGATCTGGGTAACACGATTGTTGGATACATCCAGGACCGTAACAGGAATGCTGTCGCCGTCTTCTGTAAAGATGCGCATCATGCCGACCTTGCGGCCGACAAGACCCAAACGCTTACCCTCAACCTTGTTATCCACAAGATTTTGGCTCATTGTTTTCTCCATTCCCGCCTGCGATTGGGCGGGGCTGATGTTTGTACTACTAAAACGTATTGCTGCGGAAAACCCGCAGCAATACCGAAGCCGAACATTATAACCTGCGTTTTTTCATTCCACAACCTGCGAGTGCGAAATATGTGGTATGCGCAGATTTTGATGCAGTTTGTTTATTGCAGTTTGATTTCGACGTCCACGCCGGCTGGCAAGTCGAGCTTCATAAGTGCGTCGACCGTCTTGTCTGTTGGATCGACGATGTCCATCAAACGCTGATGCGTACGAATTTCGAACTGGTCGCGCGAAGTCTTGTTGACGTGCGGGGAGCGCAGAATATCAAAGCGCTGAATGCGGGTTGGGAGCGGCACGGGGCCTTTGACAACCGCACCGGTGCGCTTGGCGGTTTCGACGATTTCAAGTGCCGACTGATCGATCAAGCGGTAGTCGAATGCCTTCAGGCGAATCCGGATTTTTTGCTTTACGAGATTCTGCTTTGCGAGGTTTTGTTGCATGATTTTCCTTAAAAGAGCAAGTCGCGGGCGCGAAGGCACCCGCGACGGTGTGTAGTCAAAGAGCGGTTAGTTCTGCAACAAAATTACTCGATGATTTTAGCGACGACGCCGGCGCCGACGGTACGACCACCTTCGCGGATAGCGAAGCGCAGGCCTTCTTCCATGGCGATCGGGTTGATCAGCTTCACCGTGATCGACACGTTGTCACCCGGCATCACCATCTCTTTGCCTTCCGGCAGTTCGATCGCACCGGTCACATCGGTGGTGCGGAAGTAAAACTGCGGACGGTAGTTGTTGAAGAACGGCGTATGACGGCCACCCTCATCCTTCGACAGCACATAGATCTCGCCGGTGAAATGCTTGTGCGGCTTGATCGAACCCGGCTTGGCCAGCACCTGGCCACGCTCGACGTCTTCACGCTTGGTGCCGCGCAGCAGCACGCCCACGTTGTCGCCCGCCTGGCCCTGGTCGAGCAGCTTGCGGAACATTTCCACGCCGGTGCAGGTGGTTTGCTGGGTGTCGCGAATACCGACGATTTCGATGGCTTCGCCAACCTTGATGATGCCGCGCTCAACGCGACCGGTCACCACGGTGCCGCGACCGGAGATCGAGAACACGTCTTCCACCGGCATCAGGAAGGCGCCGTCAATGGCACGCTCCGGCGTCGGGATGTAGGTGTCCAGCGCTTCGGCCAGCTTCATGATGGCCTGCTCGCCCAGCTCGCCCTTGTCGCCTTCCAGCGCCAGCTTGGCGGAACCGCGCACGATGGGCAGGTCGTCACCAGGAAACTCGTACTTCGACAGCAACTCGCGCACTTCCATTTCGACCAGCTCGAGCAGCTCGGCATCGTCGACCATGTCGCACTTGTTGAGGAACACGATGATGAACGGCACACCGACCTGGCGTGCCAGCAGGATGTGTTCACGGGTTTGCGGCATCGGGCCGTCGGCTGCCGAGCACACCAGGATGGCGCCGTCCATCTGCGCGGCGCCGGTGATCATGTTTTTCACATAGTCGGCGTGGCCTGGGCAGTCAACGTGCGCGTAGTGGCGGTTGGCGGTTTCGTATTCAACGTGTGCGGTATTGATGGTGATGCCGCGTGCCTTTTCTTCTGGCGCCGCATCGATTTCATCATACTTTTTCGCTTCGCCGCCAAACTTGGCCGACAACACCGTTGCAATTGCCGCCGTCAGTGTGGTCTTGCCATGGTCAACGTGACCAATCGTGCCTACATTCACGTGCGGCTTGGTCCGCTCAAACTTGCCTTTTGCCATTTTAGA
>NZ_DAIUCO010000050.1:0-23755 GCF_036846085.1 Noviherbaspirillum sp.
GCATGACGTCGCTCTCCTGTCCGTACCCGGTGAGCGCGACAATAAAGGTGTCTTTTGCCTCATCGTCTGCCCGCAATCGTCGCGCAACTTCATATCCGTCCATTTCAGGCAAACCGATATCAAGCACAATTGCCTCTGGAGCAAACGCTTTTACCAGCTTCAGACCGCTTGGGCCGTCGTATGCAGGATGTGATTGGAGCCCTAGTTGTCGTCAATGATTACCACACGGCGTCCAGAGGCTAGTTTATTGACCGATTTCGTTGGAGTTGAGAACTGCTCGGGCATACGAACCTCGGCAAGCGGGAGGCGCACAGTGAAAGTGGTTCCTGTTTCTGTACTGCTTGAAGCCGTCACAGTGCCGCCATGCATCTCGGTGATGCGCTTGACGAGTGTCAGGCCGATACCCAAACCGCCCTCGGATCTTGCCAATAAACGCGGCAACTGCGTAAATAGATCAAAAATCGATCCAAGCATTTCAGCCGGAATGCCAGAACCGTTATCCCCTACTGTGATGTTTGCAAAGCCTTCCTCAAGCGAAGTAGCGATGCTTACGTTGCCGCTGCGAGAAGGCAAGGAAATACTGTGCTGCCGGCAACCAGCCTGGTGAATAGGATGGTTAGTTTTATAACGTCGCTAAATCAACCGGACCGGAGTACATCATGGCGTGGCTCATCACAAAATATTTGATCACGGCGGCAGTCGTTGTATTGGTATCCGAACTGGCCAAGCGAAGCGATAAGTTGGGGGCGCTCATGGCGGCACTGCCGTTGGTAACCGTCATCGCCCTCATTTGGCTTCACCTGGAAAACCAGCCGGAAGCCAAAGTAGCGAACCATGCCTGGTACACGTTCTGGTACGTAATTCCAACGCTACCGATGTTTCTGGCCTTTCCGGCGCTGCTGCCACGATTGGGCTTCTGGCCGACTCTCGGTCTGTGCATTGCCATTACGGTGGCGTGCTTTGCCGTGTTTGCATTGATCGTCCGCCGCTTCGGGATTGATCTGATGTAGTTTTGCGGAACAGAACTCCTGGCATGGCTGAAAGCTTGATCGTGATCGGGAAGTAAATTTGATCTGACCAAAAACGAATCAGTCCAGTGCGATGGCAATCCAAAGGCCAAGCCAGCAGCTATTACTTTGCTCCATTCCAATAATGTCATGCCGTGGAATCAAAGACGGCCCACATTGCGGGCAAATAAATGCAGGCGATCTGCAGCGGTATGCAGGCGGCGATCGCCCACAAACATGGTGCCGTTCATAATCGGAATCACAAGCATCTCATGGACGAGATGACGACTTGGCACGCGGAACAGAGAGAAACAGTTGACGCGCCAATTAGCGCACAATCAGCACCGGCACGCTAGCCGTCGTGAGCACCTTGGTTGCAACTGAACCCATGACAAAGCTTTTGAATCCCCCATGCCCGTGGGAACCCATCACGATCAGCTCTATGCCGTTCTGCGTGACATAAGCCTGAACCTGCTCGGGGATATCACCCACCATGTAAGCAGCGTGGTACTGGATGCCCTTATCCCGCAATATTTTTTCGGCCGGCGCGAGAGCTGCCTTCGATTCGCTTTCGTAATACGCATTGATGGCGTCGGTGCCGACGATCGATCTGGCAAGGCCACCCGGCACGGGTGGATGGATATGCAAAAGATGAACGCCATCCTTTCCCTGAAAGCCATCCTGGTGCGTCGCGATATATTCGACGGCTTTTCCGGAGCAGGCGGAACCATCGACGAGAGCGAGAGTTTTCATTACAGTCCTTCGATTGATTTATCTGTATTGAGGATAGTACTACAGAGAAATCAGGGCGTAATTGCGACTTTCAATACGCCGTCACGCTGATTGGCGAACAATTCATACGCCTGCTCGATTTCGTCGAGCTTGAAACGGTGCGTGACCAGCGGTTCAAGATTGACTCGCCGTGAGGCAACGACGTTCATGAGCCGCCGCATTCGCTCCTTGCCGCCAGGGCAAAGCGTCGTAACCAGTGTATGGTCGCCCAGCCCTGCAGCAAATGCATCCAGGGGCAATTCCAGTTTGCCCGAATAGACACCCAGACTGGAAAGCGTGCCCCCCGGCTTGAGCGACCGCAGGCAGCTTTCGAATGTTTGCTGCGTGCCAAGCGCCTCGATGGACACATCGGCACCGCGCCCGCCCGTGATCTTCAATATCTCGGCGACAGGGTCGACCTGCTTGTAATCAAGCACGATATCGGCCCCCATTCGCTTTGCGGTCTCCAATCGCTCGGGGAGCGAATCGACGACGATGATCTGGCTCGCGCCCTTGAGGCGTGCACCGGCGGTCGCACAAAGGCCGATCGGACCCTGAGCAAAAATCACGACGGTATCGCCAATCCTGATGCGGCCGGCTTCCGCGCCGCCGAAGCCGGTGCTCATGATGTCGGGACACATCAGCACCTGCTCGTCAGTGAGTCCGTCCGGCACCGGACACAGATTCGCCATCGCAAACGGCACCTTCAGGTACTCTGCCTGGCAGCCGTCAATGGTATTGCCGAAGCGCCAGCCGCCCATCGCCTTCCCGCCGCATTGGGCTTGATGACCGTCCAGGCAGGAGTGGCATTGCCCGCAGGGTGTGATCGCACCGACGACGACGCGCTGACCGATCGCATATCCGGTAACGCCAGCGCCTAACTCTGCAATGACGCCCACCGGTTCATGGCCGACGATGCGGCCCGGCTCGACTGGATATTCGCCCTTGAGAATATGGACATCGGTACCGCATATCGTCGTTGTCGTGATCTTGACCAGGGCTTCGCCAGGGCCAATCGAAGGAATCGGCTTTTCATCAAGAATGATTTTTCCCGGTTCAACAAAAACGGCAGCCTTCATCGTACGCATAAGTATCTCCAATTAGGACAACCCGGCGGGATGGCACATTGCTTCATGTATGCCATTGAACATCGTGCTATTCAAGATGCAAATGCGAATCTGACACTACCGTGACGACACGGTTCGATACCGCATCCCTTCGTGCTAGGTATGTCGAATGAGGCAATCGCGTATGCGCACCGATACTTACACTTACTGTCTACCCGATCAGCGTTGTTCCAAAGTAAAGCAAGAGTGCGCAGAACTGCGATATACGAGTTTCTGCAGGGAACGCATACGTTTTTCCTTGCCAGCTAATATAAAGAAGAGATGAGGGGATGCAATTTAAGCTGTTGCGGAATCCACGATCGGTATGGTTCTTATGGGTGTCATGCGCAGGTGCATGGCATTCTTTTCCGCGCGGCTTGGATCGAGCAATCGAATCATCGGATCGACCAATGTCAGCGTTGCGAGGAAACGGAATAGAGCCGGCTATCTCATACGGCCATCATGCTTTCAGCATTATTTTTTCCCGTCAGCCGGCACCATCCATTTGCCGGGGAATCAATTCATTTGATCAGCATCATATTTGCATGAGCTGATCCTTTGTCTACGACAGAAATGCAGTATTTTAAAACCCGGCATTCCCGCAGGCGTCAACGCAGCGCCGGCAGCCGAGTTGCATGGCGGCATACGAGTATCCACTGAAAAAAGCGCCGGTCGTTCAAGCAAAACCCGGCTGAACCCACATCGCCCGGCATGAAGCTTTCCAACATATTGATCGTCGTTGCCACACTGCTCATCATGGAATTCGCCGTGACGCTCTTCCATAAGTACGTCATGCATGGCATCGGCTGGGGCTGGCATCAGTCGCATCACCTGCCGGGCAAATCCGCGCGCTGGGAAAAGAACGACCTGTACGCGGTGGTATTCGCGTCGGCAACGATCGCGCTCTTCGCGGTGGGCGGTGGTACCGACGCGCCGCTGTGGTGGGTGGCATTGGGCATCACGCTTTACGGACTGCTGTACAGCATCCTTCACGATGTGCTGATCCATCGTCGGCTGCCGGTGAAGTGGCAGCCGAAGAACCGTTATCTGCATCGCCTGAAAACCGCGCATCACCTGCATCATGCGGTGCGGACACGCGAAGGTGCCGTATCCTTCGGCTTTCTTTATACGCCGCCGGTGGATGCGTTGCGTAACGAACTGCGCGGCAGAAGGCAAGAGTCATGAGTGCCGGCAGGCAAACATGGATCGGACTATTTCTCTCGGTGGTGATCCTGGGCGCATGGATCGGCCTGCATATCTACGGCGTGTTCTTCGCCGACCTGTCGCGCCTGCTCCTGTCGCTCGGATTGATCCTGCTGCTGACCTGGTTGTCGGTCGGCATGTATATCGTTGCCCACGATGCCATGCATGGCTCGCTGTGGCCGGGCAACCGCCAGGCGGGTGACCGGATCGGCGCGCTGGCGGTTGCACTGTATGCCGGTTTTTCATTCCGCGAATTGCGGCCGAAGCATCACGCCCATCATCGCAACCCGGGATCGGCCGACGATCCCGATTTCGCGCCGGATACCCCCAGCCGGCCCCTTGCCTGGTATGGCCGCTTCCTCAAAACCTACTTCGGCAAGCGGGAGCTGATCATCATGGCAACGCGCGTCGGCGTCTACATGCTGCTCGGCGCCCGACTGGAGAACATCCTGCTCTTCTTTGCCGTGCCGGGCATCCTGTCGTCGTTCCAGCTCTTCTATTTCGGCACCTATCTTCCCCATCGCCACACCTACACGCTGGCGAAGTCGCACTTTCCCGATCACCACAATTCGCGCAGCAACCAGTTCGGTTACCTGCTGTCGCTGCTGACCTGCTTTCATTTCGGCTACCACCATGAGCATCACCTGCAACCCGGCGTGCCGTGGTGGCGCCTGCCGTCGATCCGGAAGGCGGCGTCGCCATGACCGCCGGGCAGCGTCACATTGTCCTGGCCACGACAGGTTCGCTCGGCGATCTGCACCCCTTCCTCGCCCTGGGCTGCGAGCTGCAGCGGCGCGGCCATCGCGTCACGGTCGCCACCAGCGCCCTGCATCAGCCGCACGTGGCGCAGGCCGGCCTCGGCTTTCGCCACATGCGCCCCGACCCCGAGAACACGCCCGCCTTCCATGCGAAATACATGCATCCGAAGAGCGGCGGCCAGTTCGTCTACCAAGACTATCTCGGTCCCGCCATACGCACCAGCTACAACGACCTGGCGCAGGCGACACGCGGCGCGGACCTGCTCGTCAGCCAGTCCTTGATGGCGCTCGCGGCGCCGCTGGTTGCGGCGAAGACCGGTATACGCTGGGTGTCGGCCGTGTTGCAGCCGATGTCCTTTTTCTCGGTGCACGAGCGGCCGAACTACCTGCCCGTTCCGCTGTTGCCCTGGCTGTGCGGACGCTCGCCGGAATTCCACAGCCGGGTATTTCATTACGTGAAGAAGCACACCGAGGAATGGGTGAAACCGGTCATCGACTTCCGGCAGGAACTGGGGATCGCGCGGCAGGAGCATCCGATGTACGAAGGCCAGCATTCGCCCGACTGCGTGATGGCCATGTTCTCGCCACTTCTCGGCGGTCCGCAACCGGACTGGCCGGCATCGGCGGTGCAGACCGGCACGGCGCTGTATCTCCCGGAAAACGCTTCCCTGCCCGCGGACCTGCAGGACTTCCTCGGCCGGAAATCGCGCCCGCTGGCGGTGTTCACCCTGTCGTCGGCATCGAGCAATGACGCCGGCGATTTCTACCAGCAAAGCCTGAAGGCGGCCGGGTCGCTCGGCATGCGCGCACTGCTCGTGATGGGCGGACTCGCCGCATCCGCCGCCTTCGATGCGCCGTTGCCCGACTGGGCATTCCGCATCGACTACGCCCCTTTCGAACGGATATTCCCCCATGCCGCGGTCATCGTGCATTCCGGCGGCGTGGCCACTTCCTTCAAGGCGCTGCAGTCGGGCAAGCCGCAAGTCGTCGTGCCGCATGCGCATGACCAGTTCGACAATGCAATGCGCCTGAGCCGCCTCGGCACGGCGGTCTTCGTCAGGGAACGCCGGCCCGGCCATGCCACCTTGCGCAGGGCGCTGCAAAAGGCGATGACCACCGCGGCGATGCGGGACAGGGCCGTCGCGCTGGCCGACTCCAGCCGTGCCGAGCATGGCGTGAAGCGGGCATGCGATGTGATCGAGGAGCGGCTCCATCATGCATGACCTTATCCTCGTCGGCGGCGGCCTCGCCAACAGCCTCATCGCATGGCGCCTGCGCCAGCTGCGGCCGGAACTGCGCCTGCTGCTGGTGGAGAAGGAAGCGCGGATCGGCGGCAACCACACATGGTCCTTCTATGAACGCGACCTGACGCCGGCGCAGCATGCCTGGATTGCGCCGCTGATCGTGAGGACATGGCCTGCCTACGAAGTGCGCTTTCCGGGGCATCGCCGCACGCTGGATACGAGCTGCTACAGCATCAGTTCCGAACGGCTGCATGCGGTGGTGAGCGAGGCGCTGGACGGCGCATTCCGGCTGAACGCGTCGGTCGCCGACGTCGGCAGGAACAGCGTGCGCATCGATGGCCGGCTCTACGATGCGCATGCGGTGATCGACGGCCGGGGCCATGCCGCATCCGAGCACATGCGCTATGCCTACCAGAAATTCGTCGGCCATGAAGTGGTGCTGCGTCATCCGCACGGGCAGGCTCTGCCGGTCATCATGGACGCCACCGTGGCCCAGCACGACGGCTATCGTTTTGTCTACACCCTGCCCTTCGGCGAGGACCGCATCCTGGTCGAGGACACCTACTACAGCACGACGCCGGATCTCGACCTTCCGGCCATCCGGAACAACATCCGCGCTTACATGGACAGCCGCGGCTGGCAGGGCGCCGTGGTGGAGCGGGAGGAATCGGGCGTGCTGCCGATCGCGCTGTCCGGCGACATCGAACGCTTCTGGGAAGACAAGACGGATGCGCTGCCCTGCAGCGGCATGCGCGCCGCCCTCTTTCACGCCACGACCGGCTATTCGCTGCTTTTCGCCGTGCGGCTGGCCGACGGCATCGCCTCCATGAAGACGCTGGATGCGGAGTCCGTCTACCGCCATATCCGTGATTTTTCAGTGCAGCAATGGCACGGCCAGTTGTTCATGCGCCTGCTGAACCGGATGCTTTTCTTCGCCAGCGCGCCGGCGCAGCGTTACCGGCTCCTGCAGCGATTCTACAAATTGCCGCAGCAGCTCATCGAGCGCTTCTACGCCGCGCAGCCGACGCTGTCCGATAAATGCCGCATCCTGGTCGGCAAGCCGCCGGTGCCCGTATGGGGAGCGGTGAAAGCCATGGTCAACATGGGAAAGGAACCATCATAAAAGCCAACGTCAAAAAAGCGATCGTCATCGGCAGCGGCTTCGGCGGGCTGGCGCTGGCGCTGCGGCTGCAGTCGTCCGGCATCCCGACGCTCATCCTGGAAAAGCGCGACAAGCCGGGAGGCCGCGCATATGTCTATAACGACCAGGGCTTCACCTTCGATGCCGGACCGACGGTCATCACCGATCCGACGGCGCTGGAGGAATTGTTCGCCTTGTCCGGGCATCGTCTCGACGACTATGTGCGCATGCTGCCGGTCAGTCCTTTTTACCGCCTGTGCTGGGAGGACGGCTACCGCTTCGATTATGTCAACGACCAGGCAGAGCTTGACCGGCAGATCGGCGCCAAGTCTCCCTCCGACGTGCAGGGATACCGGAAATTCCTCGACTACTCGAAAGCCGTCCTGGAGGAAGGCTATGTGAAGCTCGGGCATGTTCCCTTTCCCGATTTCCGCAGCATGATCCGCGTCGCGCCACAGCTCATCCGGCTGGAAAGCTATCGCAGCGTGTATGGCATCGTGTCGCGCTTCATCAAGGACCCGCATCTTCGCCAGGCCTTCAGTTTCCATTCGCTGCTGGTCGGCGGCAATCCATTCGAGACCTCCTCCATCTATGCACTGATCCATGCACTGGAGCGGCAGTGGGGCGTCTACTTTCCGCAGGGCGGCACCGGCGCATTGATCCAGGGCATGCTGAAGCTGTTCGGGGAGCTGGGCGGCGAGATACGGCTCAATGCCGATGTCGACGAAATCGTCGTGGAGCAAGGGCGCGTCGCGTCCGTGCGGCTGCAATCGGGCGAACAGATTCCCTGCCTGTTCTGTGCCAGCAATGCCGATGTGGTTCATACCTACGACAAGATGCTGCGCAAGAATACCCAGGCGCAGAAGAAAGCGGCGAGTCTCAAGAAGAAGCGCTTCAGCATGTCGCTGTTCGTCATCTACTTCGGATTGAAAGGCGAGCGCAGCGACCTGCAGCACCATACCGTGCTGTTCGGCCCCCGCTACCGCGAACTGCTGAAAGATATCTTTCACGGCACCAAGCTGGCCGAGGATTTTTCGCTCTATCTCCATGCCCCGACCGTCACCGACCCGTCGCTGGCGCCGCCTGGCCACAGCGCCTACTACGTGCTGGCGCCGGTCCCGCATCTCGGCAACGCCGACATCGACTGGGCCACCGAAGGGCCACGCTATCGCGACCGCATCCTCGATTACCTGGAACGGCACTATATTCCGGGACTGAAAAAGGACCTCGTTACCGCCCGCATCTTTACCCCGCATGATTTCCGCGACGAGCTGAACGCGCATGTCGGCTCGGCGTTCTCGCTGGAGCCGGTGCTGTGGCAGAGCGCCTACTTCCGCACGCACAACAAGGACCAGCAGATCAAGGGCCTGTATTTCGTCGGCGCCGGCACCCATCCCGGCGCCGGCATACCGGGGGTGGTCGGGTCGGCGAAGGCGACCGCGCGCATCATCCTCGACGAGCAACTCACCCGGAGCGCAGCGTGATGGAGAATCTTGCCTCTTACAGTGAAATGACGATCAAGCAGGGCTCGAAGAGCTTTGCAAAAGCGGCCATGCTGTTCGACAAGGACACGCGGCAAAGCGTGACGATGCTGTATGCGTGGTGCCGCTACTGCGACGACGTCATCGACGGACAGACCCTGGGCCACGGATCGCGGACCCTGGATCGCGAGGAAAAGCTCGAACGGCTCCGCCTGCTGCAGACCGAGACCGCGCGTATCGTCGACGGCCAGTCGAGCGATATACCGGCATTTGCCGCGCTGCAGCAGGTGGTGCGCAAGCACGGCATTGCGCGGCGCGATCTGTTCGACCTGCTGGACGGCTTTGCGCTGGACGCCACCGAGGCGAGGTTTTCCACGCTGAACGACACGCTGCATTACTGCTATCACGTGGCCGGCGTGGTGGGCGTGATGATGGCGCAGATCATGGGTGTGAAGGATCGCGAGGTCATGCACCGTGCGGCCGATCTCGGCATCGCCTTCCAGCTCACGAATATCGCGCGCGACGTCATCGATGACATGCGCATCGGGCGCTGCTACCTGCCGGAAGAATGGCTGGAGCGCATGCGAATTCCAAGAGAGGACATCCATCTCCCGCAACACCGGGCGGCGTTGCATGGGCTAGCCTGCGAACTCGTCGAGTTTGCAGAGCACTACTATGCGTCGGCGCGGATAGGAATGTCGCAACTGCCGTGGCGCTGCGCCTGGGCAATCGCCAGCGCCCTTCTGATCTACCGGGACATCGGCCTGCGGGTGCATTCCGCCGGCGTGGATGCATGGAACGGCCGCACGCAGATTTCCTCCGGCAGGAAGATATGGCATCTATGCCGTGGCTTCTTTGTTGCGGTGAATGCGGTGGGCCACAGAGATCGGAATAAATCCGCGGGACGTACAGGACTGTGGACCAAGGCGAGCTCCTGATACGGACTGCCTCACAAGCAGTACCCGGACTTCCTGCCGGCAAAGGCCGGTGTGCGGAAAGTTTGACCGGATCGGCTGCCGCCCTGGCGGCGCCAGGCACGCAAGTCAGACTTTTCTGAAAAACTCGCCGACGAAACTCTGCAGCACGTCGGCGTTCGGCTCTCCTTCAATGGCGATGTTGGCTGCCTGAAGATACTCGCGCACTTTTCGCTGCGCACTCGTCACCCCTATCCTGGTGACCAGGTTCGTTTCCTCTGCATCCGCATCCTTGATGTCATCCAGGAGCTGGAATGCGAGGCCGATATTGGTGGTGAAGTGCATGACCTGCTCCTGCTTTTCAGGCGCGGCATCCGCAGCCAGGCAGGCCGCTTTCGCGGCAGCGACAAACAGCACGCCGGTCTTGAGGTGATGCATATCCGAAATGGCGGCTGGACTGGTCGCCTCGATCTTCGTGTTGAGGTCGATGTACTGGCCGAGCGAGAGCCCTTGCGCGCCGACCGTATCGCACAGCAGCCTGATCAGCTTCAGCCGGAGTTCGCCCGGCAGGCTTTTATGTGAAGCGATCATGCATTGACTGTGGGTCAGCAGGGATACCGCCGCCAGGATGGTCAGGCTTTCACCGAACTTCACATGGGTCGATACGCGGTTGCGCCGCACGTTGTCGTTGTCCATGCAAGGCAGATCATCCAGGATCAGCGAAGCGGAATGAATCATCTCGATCGCACATGCCACATCGATGGTATGCGCCGGCGCACAGTCGAGGTACTTGGACACGGCCATCGTGAGCAGCGGGCGGATCCGCTTGCCTCCTGACAGTACGCTGTAACGCATCGCTTCGGAGACTGGCGAGGTTTGTCCAAGACTTAAATGATGATCAAGCTGATCGTCGATCATCAGCCGTGTCTGCGCAATCCAGTCGGTCGCAGCATAATCAAGAGCATTGATGGCCAGCATTGTCCCTCGCGTTTCGTAGTCGATGGATTTCACGGATCAGGATGATCGAAGCTTTTCAAATTGTAATGTGACTACCTCCATAAATACGCGTGCTTTGAGCCTCTTGTGTATGTCATGGACAGAGCTATTGATATATATCTAAAGAAGAACTGGATGGGTGGAAATTTTCCGCCGTAACAGCGTCTCAAGCCTCATGGCGATGCATTAAGTGCATGAACGGATTGCCGTAAATACAGGTCCCAATTGAATTAGCGAAAGCGCGCATGCAAGCATGAAAGGTGCAGAGAGGAACAAGGGAATCGTCGAGATACACTTTCGCTCGCCGATCACGTTTGCATTGTTCTTCGCCAGCCTTTTTATCGCGCTCTTCAACTACCGCTTCTGGCATGAGACGATTGCTGCCTTCTGGCAAGGCAATCTCCAGGACGCGCTGTTTCTTCTTTCGCTTGGCATATTGTTGCTGCTTTTTTACGCAACCGCACTGCTCTTGATTCCCGGAACGCGCTTGATGCTGATTGTGACCGGCCTGTTTTTTCCGGTCGGTGCGATGGCATCGTTTTCCGCCGACAGCTTCGGAATCGCCATCGACAGGGAAATGATCCGCAGCCTCGTGCATGCGAACCGGGGTGAAGCGCTGTCCATGGTCAGCCCGCGGTTGGTCTTGTACACGCTGGGCCTGGGAGTGCTGCCGCTGTTCCTCGTCGGGGGCACCCGGATGCCGGCGCTGGCCCCGCGCCAGCACCTGCGGCAGCGGGGTGCATTCCTTGCGGCGGCACTTGTTTTCGCGACGATCGCCGTAACGGCCTTTACCTCCCGATTCAATGACTTTGTATCGGAGCATAAGCATTTGCACTACTTTTCCGTTCCAGGCGCGGCGGTGCATGGCGCGGTTCAGTTTGCGGAATCGAGCATCCAGGGAATCGGGGACATCGGCGGTGCAGGTCAGGCGGGCACACCACGGCGCGTCGAGAAGCCGGCGGGCGCCAAGCCGCTGCTGGTATTCCTTGTCGTCGGCGAAACCGCCCGGCACGCGAATTTCCAGCTCGGCGGCTACGCGCGCCGCACCAATCCCAGGCTCGGCGAGATCGGTAATCTTCTTTACTTTCGCAATGTCGAATCCTGCGGCACCGCCACGGTCGTCGCCCTGCCCTGCATGTTCTCTTCGACCGGGCGCGAACGGTTCAGCGCAGCGAACGCACGAAACGAGGTGAACGCGATCGACGTCCTGGCAAGGGCCGGGATCCATATTGACTGGCGCGCGAACAATTCGGGCAGCAGGATGTTCAGCGCACGGGTCCGCCACTTCACCCTCACCGAGCGCGGGCCGGCGCATCTCTGCAATGATGAATCCTGCTTCGATGAGATCCTGCTTGAAGGACTGGAGCGGCGTATCGCCGGGCTGAATGGCGATACGCTGATCGCGTTTCACCAGATGGGGAGCCACGGACCGGCGTATTTCAAGCGCTATCCGCCGGCATTTGAAATCTTCAAACCGGCTTGCAACAGCAATGCGCTGGATTCGTGCAGCCTCGAAGAAGTCCGCAATGCATACGACAACACCATCGCTTATACGGATCACGTGCTTGCGGAAAAAATCGAGGTGCTGAAAAAAGCGTCAGATCGCTTCGATACCGCACTTATCTATGTTTCCGACCATGGCGAATCGCTGGGAGAGAAAGGGATATTCCTGCACGGCGCACCGTATCCGGTTGCCCCCGAGGAGCAGAAGCGGATTCCGCTCATGACCTGGATGTCCGACGGATATGCGCAAAGGATGAAGGTGGATCATTCATGCCTGCAGCGCCAGTTGCCGCTGCAATTCAGCCACGACAATATCTATCACACCCTGCTCGGCGCCATGGAGACGCGAAGCGATGCATACCGGAGTGGAATGGATATGCTTGCGGCCTGCCGTTCGGAGCCGCAGTAACGCACGGGACATTGACTACCCGTCGTTGCGAGTATTCGATGTTTGAGAAAAAGGCTTCCCCCGGTTTGCCGGAACAAGTCCTCGCGTTTCCCGTCCAGCGTTTCACAGACATGGCCAAAGTAACGTGGGCGGGCTTCCCGCCAAAACCAGCCGGCCAGCAACGTGCGACGCATTCCGACCAGGATGACGAAAATACCGCTGCTGCCGATGCGACAGACACCTGCTGCCTAAAACCTTGCCCCTGGCTCGAACGAATGAATCACCCTGTCCGGCCAGGCCGGCCCGCGACTAAGGCCGGCTTGTGGTCATTGAACCCCGATTCGACAACATGCTCACTGGTAGAGCGGACGTACGGCAGCGGATATGCGGCAGCCTAGTCGCGCTTCGGAATCGACAGGCCCTTTTCCACCGCGGGACGGGCGACGAACAGGTCGACCGCCCTCGTGACATGCGGGAAATCCTGTATGCCGACGAGGTCGCCCGCCGCATAGAAACCGATCAGGTTGCGCACCCAGGGAAAGGTGGCGATGTCGGCGATGGTGTAGTCGTCGCCCATGAGCCAGGTCCGGTCCGCGAGCCGCTGGTTGAGCACGCCGAGTAGCCGCTTCGACTCCGCGACGTAACGGTCGCGTGGCCGCTTGTCTACATAATCCTTGCCGGCAAACTTGTGGAAGAAGCCGAGCTGGCCGAACATCGGCCCGATGCCGCCCATCTGGAACATCAGCCACTGGATCGTCTCGTACCGTCCTGCGGCATCCTGCGGGATGAACCGGCCGGTCTTCTCGGCAAGATAGATCAGGATCGCGCCCGACTCGAACAGGGCGAGCGGCTTGCCGCCGGGTCCGTCCGGATCGAGGATGGCCGGTATCTTGTTATTGGGATTGAGCGACAGGAATTCCGGCGAGGTCTGGTCGTTCCTTTCAAAACTGACGAGGTGGGGTTCGTAAGGCAGCCCGGTCTCTTCCAGCATGATCGATACCTTGACGCCATTGGGCGTGGGAAGGGAATACAACTGCAGGCGGTCGGGATGGGTCGCGGGCCACTTTTTGGTAATGGAAAAGGAAGAAAGGTCGGGCATGCTATTCCTTGGATTAAATTGATGCGATCGAGACGCACGGTGGTGCCGTCGGGCTCCAGCCGGAGAGTTCGTTAGGTTACACGATCCGACTCAATCGCATATCCCACCATCTCAATGCTGCCGCTTTTGCTGCCACCACTGCCGCAGCGCCACCCATTTGTGCTCAAGCCAGAGCGTGAACGCGCCCACGGGTTCGCGCAGAAACGGCACGTCCTGGGCGATGAGCAGTAATCCCAGCGGGATGAATTCAAACCCGAGGACCGGCAGGAAGCCGAAGACGCCGCCGGCAATCAGCAGCAGGCCGAGCGGAATCCGGATCCAGCGTGATTCGGGTTTGCGCAACCAGCGAATGGCACGGGACACCCGATCGGGCGTTTCCCGCTCAAGGCCTTCATATGCCTGGTCCAACTTTTTGCGTCCTTCATCGCTCATGATTTACCTCCGGGTCGAAGATTTTATTGTGTCGCCGGTACACGCCGCCATGCGCACTTTGTCACAGGCAATATGGTTGTGAGCGGCAAGGCGGTGGGTGACGGCGCGGCAATCGAAGATGCGTTCTCCGCCAGTGCGTCATAAGCCATCATATCGGGCGAGGCCGAAGCGACCTGCATGCGGCACAAAGCGTGGCCTTCCGAACGCAGTGCCGGAGGCAATGCCCCTGGCGCCTGCAGTACGGTCAGGCCGGAAGAACGCTAAGCGCCGGTCTTGAGCACCACCTTGGTCCAGCCGTCCTTGCGCGCATCGAAATTTTCATAGCCTTCCTGGGCCCGGTCCAGCGGCAGCTCATGCGAAACGATGAAGGAAGGACTGGCCCTGCCGGCGGCGATCAGGTTCGCCAGCCGGCGGTTGTAGGCCTTGACGTTTGCCTGCCCGGTACCGATGCGCTGTCCCTTGGTGAAGAACGCGCCGAAGTCGAACGCGATCTGTCCCTTCTTCGCCAGTGCATCCGCGGCGCCCGGATCTTCCGGCATGAATACGCCCACCACGCCGATGCCGCCGGTCGCCTTGACCGATTGCACAAGATTGTTCATGGTGAGGTTGGGTACTTCATGGCCGGTATGGTCATGGCATTGGTAGCCTACGCATTCGCAACCGCAATCCGCTCCCTGGCCATTGGTCATGGACAGTATCTGGTCGATGCAGGAGCCGTCGGTATGATCGATCGGAATGGCGCCAATCTTCTCGGCGAGGGCAAGACGGTCCTTGTGGGTATCGACGACCATGACCTTGCTGGCGCCCTTGATCATCGCGGAATAGGCCGCCATCAGGCCGACCGGGCCGGCGCCGTACACGACGACCGAATCACCCGGCTTCATGCCGGCAAGCTCGGTGGCGTGATAACCGGTCGGAAAGATGTCCGAGAGCATGACATAGTCGTTTTCCTTTTCCTCCGCACCCGGCGGCAGTACCAGGCAATTGAAATCGGCGTATGGCACCCGCAGCAATTCCGCCTGGCCGCCGGAATAGGGGCCCATCTCGGCATAGCCGTATGCGGCGCCGGCGTTCCCCGGATTCGCTATCAGGCAGAAGCCGGTGAATCCGCGTTCGCAGTTTTCACAGAAGCCGCATGAAATGTTGAATGGAAGACAGACCCGGTCTCCCACCTTAACTCGCTCGACCGCGCTGCCGGCCTCGATGACGATACCCAGGTTTTCATGCCCGAGTATCTTCCCGGCTTCGACACTGGTCCGTCCCTCGTACATGTGCAAATCCGACCCGCATATATTGGTCGTGGTAATTTTTACGAGGACATCGGTGGGCTTTTCAATCTTGGCGTCCGGAACCTTGTTGACCGCTACATCGCGAGGGCCCTTGTACACAACTGCTTTCATGAGTTTCTTCCTTTTTCAGGGTTGCGCCAATGTGTCAGGTCGCCGACGGCGATCAGGCATTATTCTGCTTCGCCTTTCGTGGTTCACCGCGGTTGACGACTTGTTGGCGAGGTGGGACGGCACCGCTTTAAACGGCGCGTCCGGCAATATGCTTTCCGGCATGCGGATGCCGGGGCCCGAGGCGATGCAAGAGAGATGCCACTTGCAAGCGCGCCATGATCGTTTTGATCTGCGCGGCACGCCGGATTTTTCCGGCGTGAATAATCTTCATGGCGGCAGGTTCTGGCCCATTGCCCGGGAAGGCGGGAGAAACGGCAGCGGCGGAAAGGATTCATGCGAAAGCGCATCGCGATCCCGGTCGAGCGCATGGAACACATACGCCGTCACCAGGCCATACGCCGCCTGCGCAACGATCGGGATCGCCGTTTCCTCCGCGGTTTGCTCCCGTGGGCTGGGCAATATTCCCAACCTGGGAAGCGCACCGAACGACGGGAAGTTGGCCGCGTACATGATGCCCGCGAGCAGTAGCCCGTGTGCGACAGGGTCCGGGCGAAACCGGCTTTGCACGATTCCGTAGAGTGCCCCGTAGGCAAGCATCGTCGCGCCATAGATGGCGCCGGCCGCCGCCTGTTCCTGGGATGGCGTCAGCGCCATGCCCTTGCGTGCCGCCAGCGTCCTTACCACATCTGTCGTTGGGGATGGCACGCGCCGGTTCTCCGCCACCAGAGTCCGCTGCCCGGCTTCCCATAGCAACTTGATGGCGAGTCCGCCGGCGATACTGGCCACGGCACCCTTGAGTAGTACTTCCGAAAGATTGCGCTTTCCTGGCATAACCTGCTCCTTGATTGTTCCGGTGGGACGGCATCGCGGCACACGTCCTACGTGCATGGACTACGCAAAAGCAATTTCAATGCCGCGCCACCATTCCACCTTTTCTTCCCTTGCCTTCCGGCAGCACACGCCGTCCTGCAAGGAACCACGACCCTGGTGACCGCATCGAAGCGGTTGTCGTGTTCATTCATATCAGCCACCAGGAGCCTTCATGACAGAACAAAGACTTGCCAACGAAATCGCCATCGTGACCGGGGCCGATTCAGGCATCGGGCAGGCAACGGCCATCGAATTCGCGAAGGAAGGCGCGGATGTGGTGGCGGTGTACTTCCGTGACCGCGAGGGGGCCGAACGGACGGCGCAGGAAGTCGAAAAGGCTGGCCGGAAATGCGCGGTACTGCAACTCGATCAGCGCAACCCCGCCGAGGCCGAGAATCTGTTCAAGCAAGTAAGGGACTCGCTCGGCATGCCGACCATCCTGGTCAACAATGCCGGTGTCAATGCCCTGGGAAAACCGGTGAGGGACATGACCGACGACGACTGGGATATCACGCTCAGGACCAACCTGTACGGCCCCTTCTACTGCTGCCGCGAGTTCATCCGCGGCATCGAGGGAAGCGGCAGGCACGGCAGCATCATCAACATCACCAGCGTCCACCAGGAAATTCCGCGCGCGGGCGCCGCGGCTTACGATGCCTCGAAAGGCGGCCTGCGCAACCTGACGACCACGCTTGCGCTGGAGCTCGCGGAGAAGAACATCAATGTCAACAATATCGCGCCGGGCATGGTGCTCACCCCGATGAACCAGCAGGCGATGGACGACCCGGAGCAACGCAAGCGGCAGGAAAATAACATTCCGATGAAACGCGCCGCCGAGCCGGTGGAAATAGCCCATGTGGCGGTGTTCCTCGCTTCCGACAAGGCGCGGTACATCCAGGGCGCGACCATCGTGGTTGACGGCGCGCTGATGCTGTTCCAGGGACAGGGCGCATAGGCGCGGGGGCCGATGCCAGCTACGCGGTCTTCATTCCTGCTCTGCGCCGGGAGCGTACCGGCATGCGAACGCCGTCGATGAAATTCCCTCGGGTCAGATATGCACCGTGACCGGAGCAGGCCTCCGGGCTGCGGCATTGATCGCCGCATCGAACCCTGCCGCGTTGAGCGGCTTGTAGAAATGGAATCCCTGCATGGTGTCGCATCCGGCCCGCTGCAGATAACGGGCCTGGATTTCCGTTTCCACGCCCTCCGCGATGACGTTCAGGCCGATGCTGCGCGCAATCGATATCACCGCCAGCACGACGGGATAGTGTCCGTCGGCGTCGACTATATCCCTGACGAACGACTGGTCGATCTTCAGCGTCTTCACCGGGAAGCGCTGCAGGTAGGCGAGCGATGAATAACCGATGCCGAAATCGTCGATGGCGATGCCGATGCCCATGTCGGCCAGCTTGTTCAGGTGAAGCAAGGCCTGCTGCGGATTGCCGATGCAGACGTTCTCGGTGATCTCGACTTCGAGCTGCGCCGGCGCGATGCCGTACCGGGTCATCGCGTTCGCCAGCTTCTGGACCGTGTCGCCACGGTCCAGGCATTGCGGCGACAGGTTGATCGACACCCGGGAGACCGGCTTGCCGGCGGCATTCCATTTCTGCAGATCGCGGCACACCATCTGGATCATCCATGCCGACAACGGCAGCATGAGATTGTTTTCCTCGGCGAACGGCAGGAAGTCGCCGGCCGGCAATTGCCCACGCTCCGGGTGGTTCCAGCGCATCAGCGCCTCGGCGCCGACGATCTCGCCGGTACGGAAATCCACCTGCGGCTGGTAATGCAGCTCGAGCTGGTTTTCCTCGATCGCGTGGCGCAGCGTCTGCGCCAGCGTGATCTTGTAGTTGGCCGCCACCTCCATCGATTTCTCATAGAAGCCGAAGCCGTTCTTGCCCTTCGTCTTCACCTGGTACATCGCGATGTCCGCATGCCGCACCAGGTCCTCCATCGTATTGCCGTCGTCGGGATAGATGGCGATGCCGATGCTGGCGGTCAGATGCACGTCGCGCCCGTCGAGGTCGAACGGCTGCTCGAGGGACCAAAGGAACTTCTTCGCGATCCCCGCCGCATCCTTCTGCGTGCGGGTATCCGGCAGCAGCAGGGTGAATTCATCCCCGCCGACGCGGGCGAGCGTGTCGCCGCCGCGCAGCTGCTTGCGCATGCGCATCGCCACCTGCTGGAGCAACTGGTCGCCCTTGTGGTGCCCGAGTGTATCGTTGATCAGCTTGAAGCCGTCGAGATCGACGAACATCACCGCCAGCGCGCTGCCGTTGCGGTTCGCATGGATGACGGCAAGGTCGAGCCTGTCCTTGAACAGCGCGCGGTTCGGCAGGTCGGTCAGCACGTCGTGATACGCCTGGTAGGAGATGCGCTGCTCGGCGCGCTTGAGCTCGGTGATGTCGCGGGCCACGCCGAAGGTGCCGAACAGTTCCTTGCGGTTCTTTTCCTCGTCGAACGCATACAGCGCGGTTGAATTGAAGGAGATCGTCAGCACCGTGTTTTCGAAATACCGCTGCTCGGCCAGTGCGTTGCTGGACTTCAGCCGCAGCTCGACGTTGCGCGACGCCCGGTCCCCTACCCGCCGCTCCTGGAACACGTAGCGGGCCTTTTCGAGATCCTCCTCGTGCATGATCCGCGAATAGTGGGAACCCACCAGCTCCTCGCGCTCGAAGCCGAGCAGCTGCTGCGCGCGATCGTTCACATAGGTGAAGTTGCCTTCCGGATCGAGCGTATAGATGATGTCCGGCAGGCTGTCCATCAGGTAGCGGTACAGGCGCTCCGAGCATTCGAGCTGGTATTGCATTTCCCGCCGCTCGGCTTCCATCTGCCGCTTCTGCACTGCCTGCGCGACACTGTTGAGCAATTCCTCCGGGCGGAACGGCTTGCGCAGATAGTTGTACGCACCGCGCTTGATCGCACCGATGGCCGCGTCGATATCCCGTTCGCCGCTGACGACGATGACGGTGACGTCGATGCCCTTTTCGGCAATCAGGTCCATCGCCCCGTGGCCGTCGAGGCCCGGCATGCGCAGGTCGAGCAGCACGAGGTCGTATTCGGCGGAACACAACCGTTCCAGCGCCTCGAACGCGGAATGCACGACTTCGAGCCGGTAGTTGAACACCGACAGCAGCGCTTGCACGGAACGGGCCATCCGCACATCGTCATCAACGATCAGGATGCGCGGCGCGGCGGGCGCGGTCTTGACCGGTATTCCTCGCAGCGCCGTAGCCATGGCGGTTGGTGTCGGTATCTGGACCATGTGAACCTTGCTTTAACGCGCGGCAGCGCGCGGGTTGGAGGGTTGGGAGGACAGCGGAAGAAGCAGTTCGAATACGGTGCCGGTTCCGCTGTTGCAGTGGATGTGTCCTCCCATTTTCGTCACCAGGTTGTGAACGATCGACAGGCCGATCCCCTTGTGGTCGGCGCCCTTCTGCGTCCGCACCGGCGTGAACAGGCGGGCCATCACGTCGGCGGGTATGCCCGGTCCGTTGTCCTTGACGCTCAGCGATGCGAACTGGCGGTTGTCCTGGCTGGTCACGCCGTGATAGCTGATGTCGATGCGGCCCTTGCCGTCCAATGCCTCGATGGCATTCTTCAGCAGGTTGAGGAAGATCTGCTTCAGCGCGCCCTGGTCGCAGGCCACCTGCACCGTCGGCGCCATCCGGTGCAGCGCGATGCTGACGGAGGCCGGCGCAAACTCGGAGTCGCAAAGCAGGTTGACGACGTCGGTCACCGTTTCCGCGAGATCGGCCGATTTCGTCTGAGGACCGGGCTCCAGTTCGGCGAAGCTTTCCACCAGTTGGGTGACGCGGTCGATCTCTTCCTGCAGCACCCCGATTTCGGATTCCACCGATTCCTTCCGCGAGATCTTCCGGTCGAGGACCGTCAGGTAGTTGCGGATGATGGACAGCGGATTGTTAACTTCATGCACGATGGCGCGGGCGGCGGTGCGGTACTCCTCGACCGCCGCTTCCGCTTCCGGCGACTTCCTCGCGCCGGTGTGCTTCACCTTCATCAGCGCCTTGTTGGCATGTTCGCCGAAAATCCGCAGCAGTTCCGTCCTGGTCTTGAGCGCGGGAATGGCGGCTTCGTCGACGGCGGCGACCATCACGCCCGAATAGGTATGTCCCTGCGCCAGCGGAACGACGACGATGGTGCGCGTGTCCAGCAGCCGGCATAACTGGTCTTCGAAGATGCTCGTGCCGGCGGATGCGGCGGTCAGGAACATGACCTGCTTGCGCAGCAGCGCGTCGGTGATGCGTCCCTGCGGGGACAGGGGCACGCTGAATTCGGACAGCATGAGCGCGGCCGCGTCGCCGCCCGCGCTGCGCAGAAGCCGCTCGGCCTTGTCGACGGTGAACGACACAGCTTGGCGGAATCCGAAGAGGACGCAGGCCGAGCGGGTCAGCGCGTCGTACACGCTCGTCTTCTCGTCGATGGCGCCGAACGTCTGGGATAGCGCGCTTGCCAGCACCATGTCCTGCATGTGCGCGGCGATCGCGGCGCGCGCCGGTTGCGCCTGCCCTTCGGGAGCGATGAGGCGAACCGGGCTGCTTTCCACCGCCGCGATGTCGAAGCCGACGTGCTCGCTGAGCTTTCCCGATTCCGCCCGCGTGGTGCGTTCGATGGTATCGAGATGCTCGGGGCGCAATCCGCACAGCGCCGCCACCG
The DNA here is from genome assembly GCF_036846085.1 of Noviherbaspirillum sp. NCBI lineage: Bacteria > Pseudomonadati > Pseudomonadota > Betaproteobacteria > Burkholderiales > Oxalobacteraceae > Noviherbaspirillum > Noviherbaspirillum sp. The sequence goes on from NZ_DAIUCO010000050.1 coordinate 20,991, forward strand.
CAATGATCCGCGCGTCATTGCGCGGTCGTGCGGCGATCTGGTCGGCGAGCGCGACAATGCGCAGCAGCGGATGGGTGGCGTGCAGCTTGGCATCGCTTTCATGGTGATAGCGGATGCTGTCGGCGATGAAGGAATCGAATTTCCATTGCTCGGCGACCCAGGCGCCCGCCTGCCCGTGCGTCATGCCCATGAACAGGGTTTCGCTTCCGGTCAGCGCGTCGTCCTCGTTGCCCAGCAGGTGGCTGGCCCGGTCCGCGGGCGCCGCCCCCAGCAGGACCAGCCGGCCGACGTCGTGCAGCAGTCCGGCAAGGTAAGCCTCCTCGGTACGGGGATAACCGAGCCGGACGGCGATCTCGCGGGCGGCCACGGCAGCCGTCAGCGAATGCGCCCAGAACGAACGCAGGTCGTAGACGGACAGGCCGGGGACATCATCGAAGGCATTCAGCACCGACTCGCTGATGACGATCGTCCGGACCATGTTCATCCCGATCGTCAGAAGCGACTGTTCCAGGCTCAGCACCGTGCGGCCGCGCCGGTACATCGGGCCGCTGGCGACATCGAGGATGCGGACGGTCATGGCCGGGTCGCGCCGGATCACGGCGGCCACTTCCGGCATGCCGGCATTGTCCTGGCGGGAGAGTTCGAGTAACTGGGCTAAGACCTGCGGAATGGCAGGAAGACGTACCTTCTTGAGGCGCTCGAGGATGGGCAGCTCATCGACGGCGTTCATGGCGATGGCGCTAGGTCGGCAGGAGGATGCCGGCACGGCAGCCGGCAGTCGCTGCCGGAATCGATGCGCCGTTGGTCGCCATTTCCCTGCCTCCCTGAAGTTATTTGATTATTGACAAGAATAATAGCATTGATATTTGACCAAGGTCACGCACTCTCGCGCCGCGGTCCCGGCACGGAGCCGCATCCCGCCTGACTTCCGGGCGGACTATATGACAGGCGGGTTACCTGCCTATGACATTTCTTCCGGACGCGGGACAGGAAAGGACGCCCGCCCTAGTCCGCTGCGGATGGCGGAACGACGACGGGGAATGGATGGGATGGGCTGGAATTGTGCGGTGCGGGAGACGACCGTTTTCGGATTTATTTCGCGGTCGCCGGCCCGGGGAATGCACGGTTCCACGTCGGGCTGATGGTGATTTCATTGACGCAGGCATGGGCCGGCATCCCGGCGACGAAGAGGATGGCGCGGCCGAGTTCTTCGGGTTGCAGCATGCGCGCCCGCTCCTCGGCGGACGGCGGCACCGGGCGTTTTTCCATGATCGGCGTCGCCACTTCGGCCGGGCAGATCACGCAGGCGCGGATGCCGTTCATGCACTCTTCCATGTTGAGGCTTTCGGTCATCGCGACGACCGCATGCTTGGCCGCGCTGTAGGCGGGTCCGGTGATGGCGGAAGTGTACTTGCCGGCCCAGGAGGAGATATTGATGATGAGGCCGTCCCGCCGCTCGCGCATAGCCGGCAGGACGGCGGCGATGCAGTAGTAGCTGCCATCGAGATTGATGCGGACGACTTCGTTCCAGCCGCTCGTCGTCTGGTCCTTCCAGTAACGGTTCGGCACGTTCAGGCCCGCGCTGTTGACGAGAATGTCGATCGCGCCGTGGCGCTGGAGGATGGTCCGGGCGACCTGCGCCACCGCATCGGAGTCAACCACATCGAGCGCCATCGCCTCGGCCTTGCCGCCGCCGGCGACAATGGCCGCGGCCTCCGTCTCGACAACGTCGGCACGCCGGCCGGACAGCACGACCGTTGCGCCGGCGGCTGCCAGCGCCTGTGCGCCCGCCAATCCAATGCCAGTGCCCGCGCCCGTGATCCAGGCAATTTTTCCTGCAAGTTCGCTCATGTCGTCTCCGTGGTCTGCAGCGCCTGCCGGCGCATGGTTATCATGGTTATGTCTTCCGGCAGGCTACCAGACTTATTGCTTCCTCGCGATGAAGCCGCCGACCACGGTGGCGCCGGTGGCGGAATTGGACAATTGCAGCGCGCCCGCGACTTCGGCCGGACCGGCGCTTGGGGTGCCCGGTGCGACGACCGGTCCGAAGTAGCGTCCGCTGAGACCGCCGGTGAGCGCGCCGCTGCTGATGACGCCGGTCATGTAGTTAGCGACGTTCTGCCCGACTGCGCCCATTGCGATGGTGGTGTTGAAGGAGATCGGCAGCGCTGCGCCGTTTTCCTCGCTACGCACGCCGAAGACCTCGACCGTCACCTGGCGCGTGGCGAAGTTCGGCGTCACCGCCGCTGTGCCGCGGAACGGCGTCGGTTCATCGGTCGCATTCGGCGCATACCAGCCATGGACGTCGCCGTTGTAGCGGACCGAACCGGTGGTCGGCACGATCGACGGATCGGATACCGCGCCGAACGCAATGACACCGCGGCGGTTCTTGTTATGCTCAAGTGCACCGGAGCCGCCGGTCCATTCGACGATCTGCACCGTGTCCTGGGTGAACCAGCTCGCCAGGTTGCCGTATTGCATGCCGCGGTTGTTGAACTCGCGATAACCCTTCGATCCCGGGAAAGGTACGCCGGGTCCGGTACCGCCGGGCACGCCGTCGCCGGCATGCATGTCGCCGTCGCCGTGCAGCCGGTATCCGAAGGTCATGTCCGGGTTGGTACCACCGCTGCGCCAGTCGCCGGCGGCGAACTGCAATCCCGGCGTCTCGGTGGTCAGGCAATTGCCGCCGCCGCAACGCGATGGTTCGGTGCGCGGGAAATAGCGGTTGTTCGCGTAGTTGGCCTGCGTGCCGGAGGGCCCGACGA
>NZ_DAIUCO010000051.1:0-23407 GCF_036846085.1 Noviherbaspirillum sp.
AGCAAAGTGCGGTTCGGCAGGCTGGTCAGAGAATCATGCAGCGCCATGTGGCGGATGCGTTTTTCGGTCTGCAGAAGTTGCTCGTGCGCTTTCTTCAGGCGGCGGTTCGTTTCGACAAGTTGATCATTGGCTTGATGAAGTTTTGCGGTACGGTATTGCACCAGCATTTCCAGGTGTTCGCGGTGCTGGCGCAGCTCTGATTCGTCATGCAGCCGGTCGGTGATGTCCCGGACCACGACCACCAGCACCTTATCGCCATCGGGATTATCGATGCATTCGCTGGTCGCTGTCCGCGCAATACTTGCCGACAGTGCGACATTGCGAACCGAGCCTTCCCGGTTCCTCAATCGCGTTTGGAAATCGTGCACCTCGCCGGTTGATTGCAACGCCTCGATCAAAAGGATCCGGTCCGCGGGCTCGCCCCAAATTCCCAGTTCCAGTGATGTTTTTCCGATGACGTCGTCCCGTCGCAGGCCGGTGAAGCGCTCGAACCCAGGATTGACGTCGATGTAGAAGCCGTCGGAGTAGCGACTGATGGAGATGAAGTCGGGGGAGGAATAGAACACGCGACGATAGGTCTCGAGTTCCGTCAATGAAGCGGAAAGCGCTTTTCCGGACTTGCTCTTCACTGTGTAACGTCTCCTCTTGGGCGGCATCCCGAGGTGGTGGCTTATGTCTGCCGGGTTGGATCGGGATACATGCAGGCAGGCATCTCCGGCCGCTCTGCATATCGGGAGAATGTAGCATTATTTGTTGATGCCACAGAGAAATAATTGCCCGTTGTTGTTTGCCTGGCCGATCTCCGCCGTCTTTCTCATGAAATCAGGCGAAAACCTCGACTTTTGCGGGGCCTGGCACCATTTCGCCGATCACCGCGGCGCTCTCGAAACCTTCGCGCCGGAACAGTGCGAGAACAGCATCGACGGATTCGGGTGCGCACGAGACAAGCAGGCCGCCGGACGTCTGCGGATCGGTCAGCAATGCCTGTTCGATGGCGGAGATGTCCGCGCCGAGCGTCACGTCTTTCCCATAGCCGGCCCAGTTGCGCCCGGACGCACCCGTGATGCAACCGGCTTCGGCGAGTTGGCGGACGCCGGGCAGCAAGGGCACCATGGGCATGTGGATGCGGGCACCGATCCCTGCGCCACGGGCCACTTCGAGCAGGTGACCGAGCAGGCCGAAACCGGTGACATCGGTCAGGGCGTTGACGCCCTGCATGTCCGACAGGAAGCGGCCCGGTTTATTGAGCTTGGTGGTGCTGGCGATCATGGCCGCGTAGCCGGCGTCATCGAGGCGGCCTTTCTTGAGCGCGGCAGACAGGATGCCGACGCCCAGCGGCTTGCCGAGAACCAGTTTGTCGCCCGCTTTCGCATCCGCATTGCGCCGGACCTTGTCCGGGTGCACCAGTCCTAGCACGACCAGCCCGTAAATCGGTTCCACCGAATCGATCGTATGTCCGCCGGCGATCGGTATGCCGGCTTCGGCGCAGATCGATTCGCCGCCCTCCAGGATCCTGCCGATCACCGCCACCGGCAGCTTGTCGATCGGCATCCCGACCAGCGCCAGCGCCATGATCGGCGTGCCACCCATCGCATACACATCCGAAATGGCATTGGTGGCGGCGATGCGGCCGAACTGGTAGGGATCGTCGACGATCGGCATGAAGAAATCAGTGGTGGCGATGAGCGCCTGCTCGTCGTTCAGGCGGTAGACGGCGGCATCGTCCGCGGTTTCGATGCCGACCATGAGTTCCCTCGGCACCGGAAAACCGCGGGTGTTCTTCAGGATGTCGGCCAGCACGCCCGGCGCAATCTTGCAGCCGCAGCCGCCGCCATGGGAAAAGGAAGTAAGCTTGATGTCGTTGTCGGTCAGTGTATTCATGGATGTTTTTACAAGGGAACACGGCGTATCGCGTGCGGGTGGCATTTTCGATACCGGATTATCCTCCATGGCGACGGGGCATGCCGGAATGCGGCAAATGACGTGATTTGTCAGCCGTCGCATTGAAAACGTACAATGTCCGGATCTCTGGGCAAGGCAAGGCGGGCTGCCCGTCGACAGTAGGACATGACAAGAAGGATAGGGGACAGCATGGTTACTCTCAGCATCAACGGCCGCGATATGCAGGTGGACGCGGATCCCGCCACGCCCATCCTGTGGGCGTTGCGCGATAACCTCAACATGACAGGCACCAAGTTTGGCTGCGGTGCCGCACTGTGCGGGGCTTGTACCGTGCACCTGAACGGACAGCCGATCCGCTCTTGCGTGACGCCGCTCTCCGCGGCCGCCGGCCAGCAGATCACCACCATCGAAGCCATGGCGAACGACAAGGTCGGCAAGGCGGTGCAGGATGCCTGGGTCAGGCATGACGTGCCGCAATGCGGTTATTGCCAGAGCGGCCAGGTCATGAGCGCAACCGCGCTGCTGCGCGCGAACAAGAAGCCCACCGATGCCGATATCGATGCCGCGATGAGCGGCAATATCTGCCGCTGCGGCACCTATCAACGCATCCGTGCGGCCATCAAAACCGCTGCCGACACACTTGCCTGAAAAACGAATACATGGATAGCGTCGATCTTGAAGTCCTGAAAGCCTGCAGCCGCTGGGTAAATGAAGGCCGCGGTTGCGAACTCGTTACCGTCATCCGTACCTGGGGCTCCAGCCCGCGGCCGGAAGGTGCGATGCTGGCGATCCGCGACGACGGTCTCGTGGTCGGCTCCGTGTCCGGCGGCTGCATCGAGGATGACCTCATCGACCGCGTGCGCCGGCACGGCATCACCCGCACGCACCCTGAACTTGTCACCTACGGCATCAGCGCCGACGAGGCGCACCGGTTCGGGTTGCCCTGCGGCGGTACGCTGCAGCTGGCCATCGAACCTGTCTCTGCCCAAAGCGCAATCGACGCGCTGCTGGAGCGCCTTGCCCGGCATGAGCTGGTGGCGCGGCGCATCGACCTCGCCACCGGCGAGGTCCGGCTCGATCCCGCCGCACCGGGCATGACGATGCAGATTTCCGAGACCGCCCTAACCACCATTCACGGTCCGCGCTGGCGACTGCTGATCATCGGCGCAGGGCAGTTGTCGCGCTTCCTTGCCCAGATCGCGGTCGGCATGGATTATCAGGTCACTGTCTGCGATCCGCGTGAAGAATACCGGGATGCATGGCCGGTGCAGGACGTGACGATGCTGCATGCGATGCCCGACGACGCGGTCCTGGACATGCAGCTGGACAGCCGGGCAGCGGTCGTGGCCCTGACCCATGATCCGAAGCTCGACGACCTGGCGCTGATGGAGGCCCTGAAATCCGATGCGTTCTATGTCGGTGCAATCGGGTCGCGGGCCAACAATGCGAAGCGGCGCGAGCGCTTGAAGGAATTCGATCTGAGCGACGCCCAGCTGGCGAAGCTGCACGGACCGGTCGGCCTGTATATCGGCAGCAAGACGCCCGCAGAGATCGCGATCTCGATCCTGGCGGAACTGACAGCGGCAAAGAATGGTGTTGCGCTGCCTGACGCCGTCCGGGTAGCGGCTGCCAAGGAAGCGCAGCAACCTGCCGGACCGGATTCCGGCTGCGCAGTCCCGTAACGACAACTGCCATACCAGGGAATGGGTTCCCGGACCGACGTTCCGCCGCTGCCTTTACTCCGCCCGGAAACGGTTGTTCGGCGGCTGTTGAAAATTGTTGAACCTGCTGCCGTCGGCAATGCCCGGGCAGCTGCCGACCAGGCCCTTTACGTTCACCGGCCTTTGAGGCTGGGGGACACAGTGGCGCAAACGCTTATCCCATGCGGGCCCCGGCGGATCGGACCTGTATCCTGAATTCAGGCTTGCCCGGCGCAAATTCACGCAACGCCGCCTGTTGAACTCCCCATCCCTTAACCGAAAATTTGCCGCCTGCATGAGACGGAACCGGCGGATCCTTTTTCGCCACTCAGTTCGAGCTGGCAATTTTGACGGGTTCGGTCAGCATTTTTGTTCAGTGCAAAGGTGATAGACCATGACGATCTCCAGTAAATCGGTCCCATTCCTACCCAAAGTCGGTATAGGCACGCTCGATGCGCTTGCGTCTCCTTCAAAGAAGAACGAGGCTGCCGTACCGCATTCCCTCCCGTCGTCCGACCAGTCGGTTCGAAAGCACCCTCGTGGTGCGGAAGCGCACCTGCGGATGCACACGCCGCTTTCTGTGACGATCTCCGCCTATGCCCATGCCGCCCGCCGCGCGGGCAAAAGCGAAGAAAAAATCCAGGCGGACGAAAAAGAACTCCGGCTGCTGAACGTATGGCTCGCAAAGCATCATCACGATTCCCCGGCCGTGGATCTCACCCGTCTCCTCAGTATTCCGGACTTCCTGGAAGTGGACCGCATCGTCAAGCAATACCATTCGAAGAGCCGGTTTCCGGTGCCGGGCAGGGACACTGAAGGAGCTCGCAACGCAGTCAAGAATTTGCATGCGCTGGTCTGGGGGGCGAGCCTCGTCGATATGCATCCGGGAATCAGCGAAATGCAGTGCGACGCCCTGTCGCTGCTGGATAAATGGTTGAAAGAGCCTGAACCCGGCAAGCCTGCGCCAGGACGATCGCTGATCCGCCTGTTGAAGGAATCGGAAAACGTTGACGACTTGAACAAGCAGGTATCGCTATTCAGGAATCTGGCCGAACAGCGATGGACACAGAACTACCTCACGCCGCTGTTCGTCGGCAGCCTGCATGCGCTGTTCCACCGGGAGCCGCTCACCCCGGAGGTAGCGCGGTTGATCGGGCACCAAAGCGCAACCGCGGCCCACGACTTCGTCCTTAAACAGCTTGGCGCGATCGCCGATTCCGCAACCACCGCCAATGCATCAAAACAGCCAGCGGATGCCGGCGCGGCAAACCTGAATGCAAAGGAAGGCGGCCAACGAAAAAGTGAGCTTCCTGCCGCGCTCAGGCGACTGCGCACTCTTGATCCGTCGGGATACCGTTCGCCCGGGACCGAGCCGGACGATGTCAAGGCGCTCGATCCGCTGAAAGACCTGCCGGCAGGTTTGGGCGAGTCGGTTGCCAATAGCGAGCTGGTCATCGCCGATGACGGCACACCGCTGCGGTAGGTCAAACCGTACGTACCGCCGTACTGCGGCGCTGATTCCCCATCGGCGATTCATGTTTATGCGAGCCACCACAACTGCAGGCGTTTAGGCTCGCAACCTGTCTTCGACAAGTAACTGTTGGTTGTCCTGTCGAATTTATTCTTTCCCTCTAAGACAAGCTCGAAAAATAGTGTGGCTAAAAGCTAAAGTTTCGCGCTTTTTTGTCGTAGACAGCGTGGCGGTAGTAAAAGCGTTAGCAATAGTTATAAACACACAATATTTCAACTTTTGAGGACAGGGTGTTTTGAATGAATGCAGCAGAATTGTCGGGTTTTAGCATGAAGGCGAGAATCCGCCTCGGCTTTGCAGTGCTTCTTTTCATGATGGTGGTGCTCACGGTCATCGGCGTCATCCGGGTCAATGCCGTCTCCAATAGCCTTGCCACGATCGGTGACGTTAACAGTGTCAAGCAGCGCTATGCGATCAATTTTCGCGGCAGCGTGCATGATCGTGCGATCAGCCTGCGCGATGTGACGATGGTAGACAGCGAGGAGGACCTCAAAATTGCGCTGGACGAGATCGCGAAATTGTCGGCGGACTACCAGAAATCCGCGGTGCTCCTGGACGGCATGTTTGCCGAGCGCGCCGATACCGGGACCGAAGAGCGCAGCATTCTCGGGCTGATCAAGGAAACCGAAGCCAGAACGCTCCCGCTGGTAAGGAAGGTGGTCGAGCTGCGGCAAGCCGGCAATCTCGACCAGGCACGGGATGTGATGCTCAGGGAAGCCAGGCCCGCCTTCGTTGAGTGGCTTGCGCGGATCAATATGTTCATCGATCTCCAGGAAAAACTGAACCAGACGGAATCGGCCTATGCACGGAATGTCGCCAGCGGATTCCAGACGCTCATGCTGATCATGTGCCTTCTCGCACTGGCGGTCGGAACGGCGGTCGCCACGCTGATCGTCCGCATGATCCTGCGCTCGCTGGGCGGCGAGCCGCGCGAAGCCTCGGCGGTCGCCCAGGGAATCGCCGCCGGCAACCTGGCGGTTTCCATCGATATGGATCCGAAGGATAGAACCAGCGTGCTGTTCTCCATGAAGGAAATGCGCGACAGCCTGGTCAGGATCGTGAGCGAGGTGCGCACCGGCACGGACACGATCGCGAATGCCTCCAGCCAGATCGCGTCGGGCAACCTGGAGTTGTCGTCCCGCACGGAGCAGCAGGCGTCTTCACTGCAGGAGACCGCGTCGTCGATGGACGAGCTGACCTCGACCGTGAAGCAGAATGCCGACAACGCGCGGCAGGCCAACCAGCTCGCGGTATCGGCGTCCGATGTGGCTGTCAAGGGCGGGCAGGTGGTCTCGCAGGTTGTCGACACCATGGCGTCGATCAATGACTCCGCGCGCAAAATCGTGGACATCATCGGCGTGATCGACGGCATCGCTTTCCAGACCAACATCCTCGCGCTGAATGCCGCCGTGGAAGCGGCGCGGGCCGGGGAGCAGGGCCGCGGGTTCGCGGTGGTCGCCTCTGAAGTGCGCAACCTCGCGCAGCGCTCGGCCGCGGCGGCGAAGGAAATCAAGTCATTGATCGGCGATTCGGTCGAAAAAGTCGATGCCGGCAGCAGGCTGGTGACCGAAGCAGGCAGCACGATGAATGAAATCGTGGCCAGCGTAAAGCGCGTGACCACGATCATGGCCGACATCATGTCGGCCAGCCAGGAGCAGAGCGCCGGGATCGAGCAGGTGCACCGTTCGATCAGTCAGATGGAGCAGGTGACGCAGCAGAATGCCGCCCTGGTGGAAGAAGCCGCTTCGGCAGCGGAGTCCCTTCAGGAGCAGGCAGCGAATCTGGCGGCGGTGGTCGCGACCTTCAGGCTTGATGGTATGGCATCACCTCGCACGCTGCCCCCGGCGCAGCGACGGTCGCCACCCGGCTTCAAACCCATGGCCAGGGCAGGCGCAGCGGCGTTGACGGCGGCACCGGTCCGAGCCCGGCTGGAAAAACCCGTTGCCACGGTCGGCGATGAGTGGGAGTCGTTCTAGGCATCGATATTCCGGCGGTGAATGACAACATGTTCTGCCGGCCGGATGCATCCGGCAAGTGAAGGATTGCGGGGTAGACACCGCGATCCTTCACCTGTTTCGCATGCAATCCTGCGCGCTGACGTCCGCGCCGACAGATGCGCAGCGGCGAATATCGGCCTGCGTTTAGGGCCTTCCGCCGGTAGGCAGGTTGCCACCCAGGATATCTGCGTTCTGGTTAAGAAACTGCTTGTCGCTTGCGCTCAGTTCCTGTCCGGCGAAGAGCTTGTCGATTATGGACAGCATGGTCGGATCGTTCTCCAACGGTGTTCCTTTGGCGAGTCCCTGCATGAAGTTTCCTGCCTGCTGAGGACTCTGCTGCATCATCTGCTGCAGAATCATCATGATGAGTTGAAACATGTCCATGCCGCCCGCGCCGCTTGCACCACTAGTCGGTGTAATCATGATCGTTCCTTTGAAAAGTTGAAAACGGTTCACACACATGAACCATCAATCTGTGGCACGCCTCATGATTTTTGTTCCATTTCACACCGGCAAACATCCCTCCCTAGTCCTGCCTCCTTCCCGGTCTTTTCGCCAGTGACAGCACGACCGCGATCAGTTCGCCTGGTTCAACCGGCTTGACCAGGTGCGTGTCGAAGCCGGCAAGAAGCGCCCGCTCGCGGTCCTGGCCGCGGGCGAATGCGGTGACCGAGCAGGCGGGAATGTCGCGGTTGAGTACGGCGAGCGCCCGGACTTTTTCGATCAGGCTGAATCCGTCTTCGCCCGGCATGCCGATGTCGGAGAGCAGCACGTCGTATGCCTGCCCAGCCAATAGATGCAAAGCCTGGGCGGCGCTGCCCGCCGCAACGACGTTGGCGCCATAAACGCTGAGTACGCGTTGAATGACCTGCAGCGTGTCGGCATCGTCATCGACCGCCAGGACGCGCAGTCCTTTCAGGCCTTCGTAGGCCGGGCTTGATTCGCGCGTGTTCTCGAGTTCCTGTACGTCCTGTTCACGCATCACGGCCACCGGCAGGCGGACCGTGAAACGCGAACCCTTTCCCAATCCTTCGCTATGGGCCATCACCGTGCCGCCGTGCATTTCAACCAGGCTCTTGACCACCGACAGGCCGATGCCCAGGCCGCCGTGGCGGCGCGTCGAGCCGGTGTCGCTCTGTCGGAAACGGTCGAACATATGCGGCAGGAAGGCGGGGTCGATGCCGATGCCGCTATCCTTCACCGAAATCTGCATGCTCGACGCCACCCGCTCCAGCGACACGTGGATGGCGCCGTTTTCCGGTGTGAACTTCACCGCGTTGGTAAGCAGGTTCGAGATCACCTGCTGGATGCGCGCTACGTCGCCGCGGATCGGCGGCGGCATCGGATCGAGCTGCAGCGTAATCTGGATCGATTTCGGCGCCGCCAGCGGCTGAACCGCATCGATCGATGAGCGAAGCGCGGACAAGATGTCCATCGGACCGAGATCGATGCGCAAGGTGCCGGAGATGATGCGCGACATATCGAGCAGATCGTCGATCAGTTTTGCCTGGGCGCGGGCATTCCGTTCGATAACCGCGAATGCCTCCTTTTCCTGTTCGCGCGTCAGGCGGTCAAGTAGCAGCATATGCGCCCAGCCGAGAATCGCACCGAGCGGCGTGCGCAATTCGTGCGACACGGTCGCCAGGAATTCATCCTTGAGGCGGTTGGCGCGCACCGCCTCTTCGCGGGCGAAGCGTTCGCGCTCCAGCAGGTCGCGGATATGGAGCTCCTGCGTGGCGGCGGCCTGCTGCGCCGACGCAAGCGCCAGCGCCGTCTTTATTGCCGCAGGCAGCTTGGGAAACTCCTCCTTGCGCTTGACGACGTAATCCGACAAGCCGAGCTTCATGCCGAGCGAACAGGTTTCCTCGCTGCCTGTATTGGTGAACATGATGACGGGCCGGTCCGGATACTTCTCCTTGAGTCGTTTCAAAACCGCGATGCCGTCGCTCCAGCCTAGCCTGTAGTCGGTCACCGTGCAGTCGAAATCGTCGTTGATCAACGCCTCGAAATTGGCGGCGGTTCCTGCTTCTGCGAAATCCGCCTCCGGAATATCCTTGATGATGGCGCGCCGGGCCAGTTCGCGGTCGTCCGGATTGTCGTCCACCAGCAAGATGCGGATGCGTGCCTCCATGCTTAACTCCTTCCTGTCTGCGGCGGCTGCAGGTTGTGGTTCAGCCAATAAGTCCCCGCAATCTTCAGCAGCTGCGCGGTTTCGTCGGGATCCAGCGGTTTCCTGAGATAGGAATTGGCGCCGAGCGCGTAGGCTTTTTCTAGGTCGCTCGACTGGGTCGATGTCGTGAAAACGACGACGGGCAGGGTGGCCAGCGTCGTATGGGAGCGTATCCAGCCGAGCACCTCGAGCCCGCTGCGTTTCGGCAGCTTCAGGTCCAGCAGGACCATGGTCGGGACCGGGTATAAGGCCTCGTCCTGGAATCGCCCGATGCCGGCGAGATATTCGATCGCTTCTTCGCCATCCTTCGCGATCGACAAGGGATTGGTGATGCCGGCTTTTTTCAATGCCCGCTGGACGAGGACGATGTCATCGTCGTTGTCCTCCACCACCAGGATGCTTTTGTCGCCTTTCATCATGCCTCCGTATCCAATGCGGGAAGTTCGATCCAGAACCGCGAGCCACTACCCAGGACAGATTCGACGCCACATCTGCCGCCCAAACGCTTTGCCGCCTTGTCGATGCTAGCCAGCCCGATGCCGGTGCCCGGATATTCATCCTGGCCGTGCAGCCGCTCGAACGGCTGGAAGATGCGCTGCCGCTGCGCGTCGGGAATGCCGATGCCGTTATCCTCCACCCACAGGCGGATGCATGCCATGGCACCGGTTGCATCGCCATGGGGTCGGCGTTCGCTCCAGACCCTGACTTCCGGGATCGTCCCCGGACGGACGAACTTGATGGCGTTCGTCAACAGGTTTTGCAGGATCATCACGCAGGCGGCATGATTCGCAGACACCGCGTGAAGCGGTGCGGCAATCTTCAATGCCGCCTGCGACTCGTTGATCTGCGGAGCGATCACGGATAACGCATCGCCGAGCGCATCGTCCAGGCGGACCGGTTCGAGCCGCAGGTCAGTCCTCGACAGCCGGCTGTAGGACAGCAAGTCTTCGATCAGCAACTCCATCCGTGTCGCGGCCCGCGATATCCGGGCGAGATAGTCCTTCCCGGTATGATCGAGCACGGTTTCGTAATCCTCGATCACGGCAAGCGAAAATCCCTGGATTCCGCGTAGCGGCGCGCGCAGATCATGCGCCACCGTATAGCTGAAAGCCTCAAGCTGATCATTGGCCTCCCGCAGGCGGTCATTCACCTCGGCGAGCTCCAGCGTGCGTTCATCGACGCGCCGCTCCAGGCTAAGATTCAGTCGCCGTACTTCGCTTTCCGCTTGCTTGAGCATCGTCACATCGGACATCACGCCGCAAACGCCCACCAGCCTGCCTTTATGGTCACTCAGCGGCACCATGGTCGCGAAGAAGTGATGCGTGCCGCCGGGTCCGGTTTGCGTTTCCTCGGACTGGATCGGGATGCCTGTCTCCATCAGTTGCCGGTCCATCGCAGATTTTGTTTCCGCGCGATCGGCAGGAAAGAGGTCGAAATCGGTCTTGCCGATCGGATCCTCCTGCGTATCGGCAAACAGCCGCCTGAATGCGCTGTTGACCAGCTGGTAGCGTCCCTGCGGATCTTTCAGGTAGATCGCCGCCGGAGATCCGTCGATCACCGTGCGCAGCAACTGCTGCGCGTTGGAGATTTCGCGCGCCGCTGAAATCCGCGCAATCGCGTCGGCTCGTACCCGGGCAAACAGGTAGAGCAGGAGCCCGATATCCAGCAGGCCGCCGATCGCCGCCGCCTGGTATGCCCTCGCGGCGCTGCGACTGACCTGCATGGTGCGTTCACTCAGTTCCCGCAATTCCACTTCTTCCATCACGGCGACTTCCGCACGGATACGATCCATCAGGTTCTTGGCCGATTTCGTCAGCACGATTTTTTGTGCTGCGGGAAATCCCTGCTCCCGCCGTACGCGGATGCTTTCCTCCAGGATCGCCATTCGTTCGCGTTCCAGTGCCGAAATCGTGGCGAGCCTTTGCAACTGGCCGGGATCATCAGCAAGACCACTTCGCAGGCGCTGAAAAATGTCAGGCATTCGCGCATTTCCCTGGCGATACGGCTCCAGGTATTCGTCCAGCCCCGTAATGACGTAACCTCGCTGACCGGTTTCGGCTTCGACCGCCCAGCCCTCCAGGTTCCGCAATTCGATGGCGACGGATCGGGCGGCAGCTTCCTGCCGATGATTGGCGATCAGGTCATCGATCGCCAGATAACTGATCACTACAGTGCCGATAAAGGTGGCGATCGTTATTCCGAATGGAATGGCCAGACGCTTCAGGTCTTTCATTCAGCGATGCGTCCGCGTCACAAATTTTTTCCACATGGCTACCTTTCCGAAGCGCAATCATCGTTGAAGGCGTCCTTGTCGGTCAGAGAGTTTGGTTTTGTGAAAAGTTCGATAACATGATTTGCACAACATCATGCGATGGGGATGCCGTCCCTGCATCAGGACCGGGGCAGCGGGCGAGGGAAAGGAAGCAGAGCAGACGCTGTCCGGGAAACCGGCCTGGCTGGTGCGCCGGTGTCAGACACCGGCGCCATTCAGGGCGGGGTCAGACGGGACGGTCGACGCGCAGCGAGTGCCCCTGCCGTGTGTGCCACCTTGCGTTGTCAGCCGCCTGCATCGCCCTTTGCGCTTCCCATCCTGCTCAGCGCCGCCGCGATCCGCCGGTCCAGCAGGGCTTCGATATCGGGCTCCATCGGAATGATGGAAATATTTCCGGTGGTTTCCAGCACGGCGTACTTGATCTGGCCGAGACATTCCAGCCCCTGGCTCGCACGCGCGGCCTGCAGGATGTCGCTGTTCGTGATCCGGCTTTTCCGGAGGTGATCCTCCACCAGCTTGCCATGATCCACCAACACGACGGGAACGCCTTCCGCGATCTTTTCAACGAACCGGTAGCGTCGTTTGAGGATGGACAGGCCGAGGTCCAGCATCACGAAGGTAAGGATGACCGCCATACCCATGACCACCGATTTGTCATCGTCCACGAGGGCATTCTGGATGGCTTCGCTGACGATCAGGAACAGGATGAAGTCAAATGCCGACAGGTCGCTCATCGAACGGTTTCCGAGCAGGCGGAACAGCAGAATGAGGACGAAATAGATGCCGACGGCCCGCAGGACAAGTTCCATGGTGCGCTCCTAGGGATAGATGAACTGGTTAAAAGGGTGGGGCTGCCGTCCGTCCAGCGCGATCCATCCTTCGAGCTTGCCGAAGCCATCGGGACTGAAGTGGATCGACGCCTCCGTCACCGCCGATGGACGGGTGTCGAACACGAATACGATGCCGTCCTGGTCGCTGGTGGTCCGCACCGGCGTCGGGGTGATGTGTTCGATCCGGATTTTCTGTGCATAGTCGCCGCTCAGCTTGACCCGCGCGGTCTCCGATTGCGCCTGGAAAGTGAGCTGCAGCTTGTCAGGGGTATGGTTGCGGACGAATCGTTCATAGTCGATCCGGAGCATGCCGTCCGCCGACTCCACCGATGTGGTGCTGATGGGGCCACCACGGCCAAACAGGCCCAGCAGGATGGCGATCAGCAAGGCGAAGAGCAGCGCCCAGGCGATGCGCTGTATTTTCCACTCGCGGTGCTGCTGCCGCATGTCGCTGTCGATCTGCAAACCGGGATACTGCTGCTGTTCCATGATGACCTCCTCAGCCTGTTTTCATTCGGGATGTGGCGAAAGCCGGATGCGGGCATGAGCCCGCCAGGCGGTCGGGCGCCTGTTCGCGCCCGGCGGGCATCGTTGCTGTCGTTGCTGTCAGGGAGCGCGGTTTCCGCTGCAGGGCAGGGCGCGGCGGCGGAAGGGACTGCAAACCGGCGGGATTCGTTCACCCATGCTGCCGCCCGCGATGGGGGCGGGGCTGGTAATGGGTCCGCAGGTACTCTCCAAGCCAGGCATGAATGTCGGAAGGCATCGGTATGCCGTCGGCGGCATCGCCGGAATCGAGCATGCGGGTGCCCTCGGCATAGCTTGCCGAGGCGATCGACGGGATGGCCCGCTGGTCGATCATCCGCCACATGACAAAGATTTTCGGCTCGGGTGCCGCCCAGTTTTCGAAGTAACCGTCGTCCTCGTCGCGGTGCAGTTCGAGGTGCAGGCCGGAGACCAGGTAGAGTTCTTCGTCGTCGGTTCGGCTCAGCGTCTGCATGGCCGCAAGCCCTCCGAAATCGGCTACGACGCCGACCGCGGACCACGCGGTATCGGCCCAGGGGTGGTTGACTGTGCGTCGCCGCATGATCACGGCGATCGGCATTCGGCTCATCAGCATCGGTGTGTCCGTTTGATTTGTGTTCCTTCCGGCTTCCTTCGATGTGCCTGCCGTCCTTATTTGCCCTTTTTTGCCGGGTCCTTGACGTCGGGACTTGCCGGGGCGGTGTCCTGCTTTTCGCTGCGCACGGGTGCGTTGGCCGCCGCATCACCGACGCGCCCGCCGGGCTGGCCGGACGGGCCGGCCTGTGCCTCGGACGCCTTGATGCCGGGCACCGCGGCTACCGCCGTCGGTGGATGGGTCTCCCAGCCATTGGCCGTCGCACGGCTGCGCCAGCGCTCGGCAACCTTGTCCATCGACGCGGCCAGATCCTGCTTTTCCTTTTCCGCCTGCGCTGCGGCCTGCTGCTTCTTGACAGCGGCGGCCTGCTGGTCGGCCGTCTGGGCCGGCACATTCGGCGCCGCGCCGCCGGGAGGAGGCGCAACCTGGGTTGCGGCAGCGCCGCTCGTCGTGCCGCCCATTGCCGCGCCGCTGGTCGTTCCGCCGGATCCTTCCGGAATGCCGGGCGTGCCGCTGACGCCGCCCGCGGGCGACTGGCCACGCACTGCTTCCTGCCCTGCATTGGCACCGGCCGCGGCCTGGTCTTTCGGACCTGCCGGCGCAGTGGCAGGCGGAGAACCGGCAGATCCGGAAGCACCCGGAGCGCCCGCAGCCTTGGCCTCGTTGCCGGACCTGGCCATTACCTGGCCGCTCGTCGCGCTTCCTGCCGACACTTGGCCGGGAAAGCCGGTCTGTCGGACATTGCTGCCGGCTGTCGAGCCCACGTTGTCACAGCCGCCCGCGAGTGCCGCGACGGCAATCGATGCAGCCAGGCGGATGACAGGCTTGATCTTGGCGCTTGCTCGCATATCGGTCACTCGTAAAGGGAGTTCAATATTCCGGAATGGTCATGCATGGGGATGATGCGGCGTCGCGCCATGCGGAAAGCGGTCGTCCGGTGCCGGGCCGTTGGCAATCTCGTTGTACCAGAGTTCATGGTGCGAACGCGCCCACTCCTCGTCGACATGCCCGGAGCGCATCGCCTGGTAGGCGCCTGGCGTTCCCCAGGTGCCGATATAGATATGACCCATCGACGCGGCGATGTAGAGCGTCGCGCCGACGATATGCAGATAGTCCGCGATCTGCAGCAGGTAGCGCGTCAGGCCGATATTCGCGCCGACGTTCTTGAAATAGGGAAAATTCAGCATCAGGCCGGTGATCGACATCAGCAGGCCCAGCAGCGTGACGCCGCCCCAGAACCAGATTTTTTCACCGGCATTGAAGAAACCGGCAGGAATGTGTTCATGCTTCACCAGGCCGCCGCCTTTCCTGATCCATTGCCAGTCCCAGCGCCGGAACAGATTTTTCCGCAGGAAGGTCGCGAACATCGCGATCGAGCAGAGGATGAACAAGGGGCCGACGAAGTTGTGCGCGTACTTCGACAGCAGGGCAAACCAGTAAAAGACCGTGTGGCCCATCCAGGGCAGCATGATCTGCTTGCCGAAAAGGATGATGAGGCAGGATATGGCAAGAATGATGAAGGTGATGGCGGTTGCCCAATGCACCAGCCGGTCCCAGGAGGAAAAGCGCTGGATCTGGCGCCCGGAGCTGCCTTGCTCTGCCGAGGCCGGGCCGACTGCCCGGTAGAACCCGAATATCAGCAGGGGCACCACCAGCAGCAGCGTGCCGGCGATCGTCGCGATAGGGCCGTTGCGCAGATTGCGCCAGGTGTTGCCGCCGCGTTGAAGGATCACGTCCTGTTCCGGCATGAAGCCGGGCGGGATGAGGAAGTGCCGGTCGAAATGGTTGCGGCCGGACGCGGAGGAGGACAGTCCGGGCTCGGGAACGCCCTGTTCGCTCTGCAGGATGGTCTGTTCCTCGGCATAGGCGGGCACGGCGCTTTCATGGGGTACGGCCGCGGTTGCCGACCCGGTCGCCAGGACCGTGAATACGATCATGAGCCAAAGCCGTTGCCAGAAATATGCGGGGTGCATGGTGATGCTCCGATCAGGGATGGGTCCGCTCGTATTCGTTCTGCAGGTGGTTGCGGTTCGTGATCGCCGCATTCCATGCCAGCCGGTCGTTGTGGAAGTAGGCCTGCTGCGGGAGATCGTCCGGCTTGTTGTTGTATTCGCCGTTGCGCCAGACAGGGTACTGGTCGATCTCAAGACAGCCGGCCAGCAGCATCGGCAGCAGTGCCGCCGCGGACAGGCTGGGCAGTCGCATGGGTCTCATGTCGGAAGCTTTCGTGGATTGTTCTGGCTGGCGCCGGGAATCTGGTTGGTGCGAGGGCCGTCGCCATTTCCGATGCCGTTGCCGTTGTGATGGTTCTCCGTGCCGTTTCGCCGCTTTTCATAGGCGATGTCCCAGCCCCACAGTTCGGGACCGTAGCCGCGCGTGCCGACCCGTTGCTTGTAGATATTCGCGATGATGTTGGCATCCCCGCCCAGCAGGGCCTTGGTGCCGCATTGTTCCGCACAGGCGGGCAGCTTGCCTTCGCTGATGCGGTTGCGGCCGTACTTCTTGAATTCCGCCTCGGTATTGTCCGGCCCCGGGCCGCCGGCGCAGAAGGTGCACTTGTCCATCTTGCCGCGATGGTTGAACGCGCCGGTATCCGGGAACTGCGGCGCGTCGAACGGGCACGCAAGGTAGCAGTAGCCGCAGCCGATGCATTTGTCCTTGTCGTGCAGCACGATGCCGTCTTCGGTGTGATAGAAGCAGTCGGTCGGACAGACCGCCATGCAGGGTGCATCGGTGCAGTGCATGCAGGCGACCGACATGTAGTGCTCTCCCGGTACGCCGTCGTTGATCGTCACGACGCGCCGGCGGTTGACCCCCCATGGCGTTTCGTTTTCGTTCTTGCACGCCGTCACGCAGCCGTTGCAGTCGATGCAGCGTTCGGTATCGCAAATGAATTTCATCCGGGCGGCCATCTGGCGCTCCTTATGTCGTAACGACCCGGCACAGAGAGACCTTCGTCTCCTGCATCATGGTCACGATGTCGTAGCCGTAGGTCCAGCCGGTGTTGGCGGCTTCGCCGAGCACGATGGGCGCGGCGCCTTCCGGATAGTTCTTGCGCAGGTCTTCGCCCATCCACCAGCCGCCGAAGTGATAGGGCATCCACACCACGCCCTCGGGCACGCGCGGCGTGACCATCGCCAGAATCTTCAGGCGCGCACCGGTCGGTGTTTCCACCCAGACGAACTCGGCGGTCTTCGCGCCGATGCGCCTGGCGTCCGTCGGGCTGATTTCGACGAACATCGCCTGCTGCAGTTCCGCCAGCCACGGATTGGAGCGGGTCTCGTCCCCGCCGCCCTCGTACTCGACCAGCCGGCCGGAGGTCATGATGAGCGGATAGTCCTTCGAAAAATCCTTGGCCTGCACCGACTTGTACAGCGTGGGCAGGCGCCAGAACGCGGCCTTGTCGTCATAGGTCGGGTATTGCTCGACCAGGTCGCGCCGCGGCGACATCAGCGGCTCGCGGTGCACCGGCACCGGGTCGGGGAAATTCCAGACATTGCAGCGCGCCCGCGCATTGCCGTAGGGTGCGCAGCCGTGCTTGATGGCGACGCGGATGATGCCGCCGGACAGGTCGGTCTTCCAGTTCTTGCCGTCGGCCAGTGCCTGTTCTTCCGGGGTCAGTTCGCTCCACCATCCAAGCTTTTTCAGGAATACATGATCGAACTCCGGGTACCCGGTATCGATCTCGCTGTCCTTCGGTGCCGAGCCGTCGGCGGCGAGCAGGCTGTCGCCCTTGTATTCCACACCCCAGTTGGCGCGGAAGGGCAGGCCGCCCTCGGCGATCGGCTTTGACAGGTCGTACAGGATGGGTGTGCCGGGATGGCGCATTTCCGGCGTGCCCCAGCACGGCCACGGCAGGCCGTAATAGTCGCCCTTGCATGGACCGGATTCGGCGCGCAGCGTGGAGGGATTGAAGGTGTGCTTATTCTGCATGTGCAGCTTCAGCCGCTCGGGCGAGCATCCGGTGTAGCCGATGGTCCAGCAGGAGCGGTTGATTTCGCGAAGAATGTCCTCGATCACCGGCTCGTTGTTGACCACCTTGATGTTCTTGCACAGCTCGTTCGCGAAGCCGAATTTTTTCGCGAACAGGTACATGATCTCGTGGTCGGTCTTGCACTCGAACAGCGGCTGTATCACCCGTTCACGCCACTGGATGCTGCGGTTCGACGCGGTGCACGACCCCTGGGTCTCGAACTGGGTCGTCGCCGGCAGCAGGTACACGCCGTCCTTGCGGCCGTGCATGGCGGCGGTCATGGTGGGATAGGGATCGATCACCACCAGCATGTCCAGCTTCTGCATCGCCGCCTTCATGTCGGGCAGGCGGGTCTGGCTGTTGGGGGCGTGGCCCCAGTAGATGACGGCCCGCAGCGGATTGGGCTGATCGACGAACTCCTTGCTTTCGAGTACGCCGTCGAACCAGCGCGACACGGTCATCCCCGGCTTTTCCATCAGCGCCTTGGAGCCGAACCGCGAGACCAGCCAGTTGTAATCCACGCCCCAGACGGTCGCGAAATGCTTCCACGCCGGTTCCGCAAGGCCGTAGTAGCCGGGCAGCGAATCCGGATTCGGGCCGACGTCGGTCGCGCCCTGGACATTGTCATGGCCGCGATAGATATTCGCACCGCCGCCGGCGATGCCGACGTTGCCGAGCGCCAGTTGCAGGATGGACAGGGCGCGGACATTGCCGGTGCCGACATGGTGCTGGGTGATGCCCATGCACCAGACCACCGACGACGGCCGGTTTTTCGCCAGCATTTCCGCCGCCAGCCGCACCGCGGCTTCCGGTACGCCGGTGACGCTGGATACTTTCTCCGGCGTCCACTTGGCGACTTCCCTGCGCACGGCGTCCATGCCGTAGGTGCGCTGGGCGATGAACTCCTTGTCCTCCCAACCGTTTTCGAAAATGTGCCACAGCAGACCCCAGACGAAGGCGATATCGGTGCCGGGCCGGATGCGGACATAGTGGTGGGCGAAGCGGGCGGTGCGGGTAAAGCGCGGGTCCACCACGATCATCTTCGCGCCGAGTTCCTTGGCGTGCAGGAAATGCAGCATCGAAATCGGGTGTGCTTCCGACGGGTTCGATCCGATGAACAGCACCGCCTTCGTGTTGTGCAGATCATTGAAGGAATTGGTCATCGCGCCGTAGCCATAGGTCTGTGCGACCCCGGCAACGGTGGTGGAGTGACAGATGCGCGCCTGGTGATCGGTATTATTGCTACCCCACATAGAGACGAACTTGCGCAGCAGATAAGCCTGCTCGTTGTTGTACTTGCTCGACCCGATCCAGAACACCGCATCCTGGCCCGCTTTTTCGCGGAGCTGCAAGAGCCTGTCGCCGATTTCGTTGATCGCCTGGTCCCAGCTGATGCGCTGGTATTTCCCGTTCACCAGTTTCATCGGATAACGCAGGCGGTGTTCGCCATGGCCATGCTCGCGCACCGACGCGCCCTTGGCGCAGTGGGCGCCCATGTTGAGCGGAGAGTCGAATGCGGCTTCCTGCCGCACCCAGACGCCGTTCTGCACGATGGCTTCGACCGAGCAGCCGACCGAACAATGGCTGCACACGGTGTGCTTCAGTTCCGCCTTGCCGCCGCCTGCTGTTGCAAGATTTTCAGCCGCGGCCGCCGGCTGGATGACGTTCAGGGGGAGATGACGCGCCAGGATGCCGGCGCCGGCGGTCACCCCCGCGCGGATCAGGAACCCGCGCCGGTTGAGTGTCGCGGTCGCGACCCGATTCAGGCCCCGGCGCAATGAGCCATTGCTGCTGCCAGCGCTGCCGGATTTCTTCACCAGCGTCATGATGGCCGTCCCTAGAGATACGCCGCGGTCCGGTAGTACGTACGGATGTGGTCCGTTTCGTGGTAGCCGGTGCTGGGTGGTTCTGCGTCGGCAAGCGGTAACGCTTCCGGCTCAATCGGCTGCGGTCGCGATAGCAGCGCGCCGATGGCGACAGCGGGGGCGCAGACGGCTGCGGCGAGCAGGGTGCGGCGTTTGGGGTCGAGTGTGGAAGAGGGCATGGCGATTGTTCATAAATGCGGGAGGAGGTTCTGGCGTGGTGTCGTGTTGAAATGATGGTAATGACGATGATGCACGTGCTGTGTTTGCACTTCCTTCTCAGGGATCTCTCCGTGGGATCGAATTCAGCACCAATCAATCTGTCTGCCTACCCGTCCACGACATCTTCCATCTCGAACGCCAACACCTCCACATCAAAAAACGCCTGCGCAAAATCCGCGACATGCCGGTAAAAATTCGCGCTTTCCGCAG
Source organism: Noviherbaspirillum sp. (assembly GCF_036846085.1). Taxonomy (NCBI): domain Bacteria; kingdom Pseudomonadati; phylum Pseudomonadota; class Betaproteobacteria; order Burkholderiales; family Oxalobacteraceae; genus Noviherbaspirillum; species Noviherbaspirillum sp. The sequence goes on from NZ_DAIUCO010000051.1 coordinate 19,787, forward strand.
ACCGTATATCCTCCAGGCACCGTCCGTACCACGGCGCGATGTGGCGGATGAAAAAGCCTTTCTGCTCCTGCACCGTCCGCCTTGCCACACCTTGCGGACCAGTGATCAGGACATGCATCGCTTCACATAACGCGCCGAGATGGTCTTCCGATTCTCCGGCACCGGGAGCCCGTCCCAGGCCAAGTGCTGCCAGCTCTGCACGCAGCGCAGCAAGCGGCTTTTCCATCATGAAACCGGCAAGGTAAAGCGAGCCGTAGGGATTGACCAACGGCATGCCGGGGCTGATGAACAGGGCATCGAACTCGTCCCTGACAGCGTCCGTTTCCATCAATCTTGCGGCAAGAATGAGTTCTTCCCATGCGAGGTCGAGCGGATTGTCTTCCTGCAGGGATGCAAGCGAATCGGCGCAGGCAAGGGCGGAGAGCAGCGTAGCGTCGGGAGGGCGAAGCAGGAGGGTGGCAACCAGCGCATACAAGTCGGCACGCGCCTGGTCTTCCGCGGATAACGGGTAGCTCAGCATGTGGAGCGGGATGGTTGCCTGTTCGATCGGGTTCATATCTGCATGCCGGCGGCGCTATCGCACCTGCCTCGCGTAGTAATGAATAAATCCGGGATCTTCTTTATAAGCATTGAAGCGCGGTGGCCGCAGACGTTCCATTCCGGACGGCGAAATCTCCGATGACCTCGGCAATATTTGTTGAATATCAAAAGCCGGCGTGCAATCCGTCAGCGCGGACGTTCCAAGGAGGTCACTGTCGACGGACGGGTTGCCATCATGTCGATTACCCGGCAGTCGCCGCACATCTTCAGACGGTTCAGGTTGCCGGCGAATGCGCTATGGCCGGCCAGCTTCGCCAGGATGCCTTCCACCGACTTGACGGTGCCGATCGGCTTGCCGCAACCGACGCAATTGAACGGTTCGGTCTCATTCAGCACCTGCGGCTGCCGTGCCGCCTCGGATAACGAGAGACGGGGCACAAGTGCGATGGCCTGTTCAGGACAGGTTTGCACGCAGAGGCCGCATTGCACGCAGTTCCTTTCGATAAACCGCAGCTGCGGACGGTCGGCCGTTGTCATGAGCGCGGATGTCGGGCAGGCACCGGTACAGGCCATGCACAGCGTGCACGCCTCCTTGTCGATGGCAAGCGTGCCGAACGGCGCGCCAGCCGGCAGCGGAATGCCGTCGTTCTTCACCGGCGCATGCCGGTACAGGTGTCCCAGCAGGAAATCGAGGCTGTTGCGCTTCTCGGTGAACAAGTTGAATGTGGCCGCCAAGGCAGGCGCTTGCGCCGGGGTGAGCCGCTGCAATGCAGCATCCAATGCATCAGGCGTCGCCGCTTCGATCAGCGTGGCGTGCTCGCCGGCATAACCGAGTCCTGACAGTACCTGCCGGACTATCGATAGCTGCTTCTCCAGGGCATGGATATATTGCGGCGCTTCATCGCCGGTAACGAGAACGCCTATGCCGGCCGCGCCGTAACAGATCGCAGCCAGCCACAGGTCCAGTCCCGCCGATGCGATGTGATTCAATTCCAGCGGGATGACGCGCGCCGGCAGACCCTTATACATCCTTCCCGCCTTAGCAAGCCTTCCGACACGGGCGATGAGATCGGCTGACGCGCCGCTGCCGTGGAACAGCAGTATTGCCTGCTCGCCGCCGGCGTCCGCGTAGTGCGTCAGCATCGTCCTGATCCGCTTGCCGGTGTACGGGACATTCTCATAGGCATAACCGAGCGCACCGGTCGGACACACCGTGGCGCAGGCGCCGCATCCGAGGCATCGTTGCGGGTCGACCCGGATGCGGTCGCCGTCACCCCGGATCGCGTCGGCCGAACAGATGTCCACGCAGGCATTGCAGCCGGTCTTGCTGTTGCGGCCATGGGCGCACAGCCGCTCCTTGTACAGGAAATACTTGGGCTTCTCGAATACACCCGTCATCTGCGCGAGTTGCATTCCTGCGGCAAGCTGGGCGCGCAGATCCTTGCCCGGTGCGAAATAGCCGTAGGGCGGCTGGTGCATTCCCAGCAGGGGGATATCCGATAAATCGAGTATGAGGTCGTATTCGCCGCTCCTGTCCGCGCCGGCACGACTGAAGTCGATCGCCGCCGTGGCACCGCAGGCTTTCACGCAGTCGCCATGCCGCCGGCACTTCGTCTCATCGACCTGGTACAGCAGGCTGATGGCGTTTTCCGGGCAGGCGGCGACGCATTCATTGCAGCCGACACACAAATCGAGGTCGATTGGATTACTTTGCCGCCAGGCCACCTTGAAGCTGCCGAGCCAGCCGTCGATCTCGATATCCAGGCCGGTCAGCACGGCGTAATCACGGGTCAGCGGCCGGTCACGGCCGGCGGCGTCGCCGGTAATGAGGACAGTCACCGTCAACTGCCCATGCAACTGCTCCGCCCATGCCAGCGCAGCCTCGGCATCGCCGATAACCAGCACATGTCCATGCGAGGTATAGCTGACGGTGGGTACCGGCTCCGGCGCCGGACGTGCGGCATCGGCAAGGAGCGCCGCCATTTTTGGCAGTGATGCATAGGACTGCGCACCCCATCCCGCCGTCTCGCGGATGTTCACGAAACGCAGCGGCGCCACCGATTGCCGTTCCGCGGCCAGTTCCCTGAACAGCGCGCTTTCCTGCGTGCAGCCGACCACGACAGTGTCATCGCCGTTGATCGCCTTCCGATAGTCGCCGGCGTCGCGACCGCAAAGCTGCGTTGCAACATTCAGCGGCCCGGTGCCGAGCGTTTCACCCAGGCGCTGGCCGGAAACCGCATTGAGCGGCATGCTGCGATTGCAGCTGCAGATACGATATTTGGTCGTCATGACGGGTCGGGTTGATCTGCCTGTGAAGGCGTGTCATGCGGAGGAATGTCCATGTCATCCGCGGCCGCGATGTCCGGCGCGGCGCAATCGAGCGGCGCGTCGGACGCTTCGCCGGATTTCGGAAGCGGCGCTTCCTCCAGGTCCTCAAGGTCTTTCTCCGCGCGGTAAGGCTGCGGATCAAGGGTGCTCTTCGCATGTTGCAGCGCGGCCAGCATGGCCGCGGAGAGCGGCGAAGGCTTGGTGTAGTCGTCTATATAGATGTCGAGGCCGTCCATGACATTGAAATGCGGATCGGAAAACAGTTTCTTCATCGCGGCCCGATGCACTGTCTTGTCGATGCCGGCGGCCACAAAGACGGAATAGTCGGACTCCCTGTCCAGAAGGGCGATATCACGCATTGTCGGACCCTCGGCGGAGCGGGACGTGGATTGCCCGTCGGCTACAGGAGAAGCCTCATCGGCGGCGTCATGCGGCGAGGGGGGTGTTCCCGGTGATGCGATCGTCCCGACGGCTTCGGCCTTGCGCCTGGTCCAGCGTTGAAAAAAACTTTCCGCCATCTCCGTGTCCTTGCGCCGTCAAGGGCGGTTGAGGGTACATGCCTGAAATGAGCGTAGCCAATCAAGGGCGCTTGCCTTTGATATGAAACAAACCATCATTGTCCGAGATGGAGCGATTGGCGCGGATGGACGTACCTGCGCTTTCAGCCGGCAGGCACGATGCACCGCAATCGCTTTCGTATTGTTCACGTTCGCGCCTGATGTCGCACGCCTGCCGGCGTGCGCTTACAGGGAT